>CAZBTT010000128.1:0-10946 GCA_964494295.1 uncultured Acidobacteriota bacterium | reverse complement strand
AGCCTGAAGCGGGGTATCGCCACCCTGTGCCTGGGCGGCGGCAACGGCGTCGCCCTGGCCATCGAAGTTCTGTAAAAAGGCCGCCAAAGGCACGATCGATCTTTTTTTGGGCCTTTGACACATTGAGCATCGGCTCAAGATAATCTCTATGCGGTAAGGGGTTCTCTTCCAAGGGGATCCCCCGATACCCACCTCAAGATAAGGACGTCATGGCACTCGAAGACGAACTCAAAGCCAGAACCCTCGCCCTGGTGAGCCAGCAGATGGCGAACTGGGTGGTCGAAATCCAGAAGCGGATCGTGGAACACCAGGCGAACCTGGTGGGCGCCCTCGACGAACTCCAGGAGAACGTCGCCCGTTACGACGAAAAGATCGATGAAGGTTCGATCTCGACCGCCATTGAAGAAGTGATCGCCGCCAATCCGGTGGCGCCCCCCGAGCCCGTGGCCGCCCCCGCTCCGGTGGCGACAGAAGCCGTCCCCGGCATCGCGGTCCTCGTTTCCGCGATGGCCGAAGTCGACACCGGCGCCAACCTCACCGAAGTCCTGACCAGCCTGGTCAACGAAAGCGCCAAACAGGTCGACCGCGTCGCGATGTTCATCATCAAGGGCACCAACGCCGTCGGCTGGTACGCCAAGGGCTTCGAGGTCAACGAAGCGGTGAAGCAGATCCAGATCCCGCTCGCGAGCGAGACCATTTTCAAGACCGTCCACACCGATCGTGCTCCCGTGCTGTTCGACCCCGCGGCCGTAGGCCAGACCGCGCAGGCGCTGCAGCGCATGGGCAGTCTGGGTTCGTCCGCCCTCGCCGCGCCCATGGTGCTCCGCGACAAACTCGCGGCCGTCCTCTATTGCGACACTTCCGGCCCGATGACCGACCCGCAGGCTGCGTTCATCGACGCCCTCGTGCGCTTCGCCTCAAAGACGACCGACCTCCTTTCGTTCGTTCCCCGCACCCCCGGAGCCCGCCCGGCCGCGCCAGTTGTAACGCCAGGCGCCGCCTCCGCGCCCCGTGCGGTGGCGCCGCCTCCGGCGCCCGAAGGCGGCGGAACAGTGATGTTCTCGCCCGCGCAGGTGGCCTCGATGCAGCAGACCGCCACCGCCCCGCCCCCGGCCCCCGCTCCTCCGCCTCCGACCGCGGCTCCCGCCAAGGACGGCGCCGGGACGGTCATGTTCACCGCGTCGCAGATGGACCAGATGCGGCAGCAGATGTCGCAGATGAAGCCGGCGGCGGCTCCCGCGGCCCCCGCCCTCTCGCCCGAAGAGACGAAGGCCCACGAAGACGCCAAGCGCTTCGCCCGCCTGATCGTGAGCGAGATCAAGCTCTACAACGAGGCGAAGGTCACCGAAGGCCGCAAGGCGAAAGACCTGCATTCGCGGCTCAAGGAAGATATCGAACGCGGTCGGCAGATGTACCACGACCGCATTTCCCCGAGCCTGCGCAACAACACCAATTACTTCCACGATGAACTCGTCCGCCTTCTGGCTGGCGGCGATGCGTCGGCGCTCGGCTCGATGTAGTAGAACGGGAGCCGTGAAAATCATCGAGTCGACCGAAGGGGCGCGGAATCGCGCGCTTGGGAAACGCGTCATCGCGTTCTCCCTCGTTCTCGGTGCGCTCACGGCCGCGCCGGGGCTCGCGACCGCGAGCGCCCAGATCGGCGAGACGGACAAGCTCGAGACGCTCCGGCCCATACTTACCCCGGCCGAAGCAGCGCTTGTCGCCGCGGCCGGCCAGTTGCGCGGCGGCGTCCAGGCGCCGGTCGTCCAGAAGCTGCGCAAGCTCTCCGCCGATCATGCGGGCGAGGAGGTTTCTGGGCTCGCGCAGGTCCTCGTCGCCAAGGCCTCGTTGACGCTGGGTCGCTTCGACGAAGCGGCGGCCGCCGCGCGACATGTGGACATCGACCGCACCGGGCTTCAGGACCGGGCCCTTCTCATCCTCGCTCGCGCCAAGGCCCGCACGGGCGACTTCGGGGGCGCGGCTTCGGCTTATCTTCGCGCGGTGGATGCGTCGCAGTCGGACGATGTCGCGTGCAGCGCGCGCCTCGGGGCGGCGGCGGCGCTTCAGCAGATCAAGCAGAACACCCGCCGGGTGGACCTCCTGACCGAGGCCGCCGCGATGTGTCGTCAGGATCATGCCGACGTGCTTCTCGATCTCGCCGAAGCGCTCCTCGCCCAGGGTTTGCGCGACGAGGCCCTCGCGCGCCTCGAGGAAATCGAGCGGGTGTACCCCGCTTCCCAACAGTCGCAGACCGCGGCCACTCTTATCGCCTCGCTGCTTTTGCCCTCGGGCTCCCACGCCCAGCGTTCGGCGCGACAAGACTTCGAACGACGCCTCTTCCGCGCGAAGGCTTTGCTGAACGGCGGACAGCGAACCTCGGCCATCGCCGAGTTGCGCCGCCTCAAGGTTCACAAGGGAATCGAAACGAGCGGGGATGAAGTCGCGGTGATCCTGGGACGCGCCCTGTCGCGAACCGCGACCCGCGAGGCGAAGACCCTCCTCGCCACTGTTCCTGACACCTCAACCGCGAGCGCCGAGGCGCGGCTTCTGCTCGCCCGCCTGGCGCCTGAAACCGAACGCCCGGCGCGCCTGAATGAAGTGGTGAGCGCCTACCCCGGCACGTCGGTGGCCGAGGAGGCGTTGTATTCGCTCGCCACCTTCTTCCAGAAGGACGCACGGTACTCGGATGCCGCGCCCTACTACCGCCGTCTCGTGGACGAATTCGCGGAAGGGAGTTATGCCGAAGGCTCCGCAATGCGCGCGGCTTTCGACGCGCTTCGCTCCGGCCAGCCGAAAGACGCGGCGGAGACCCTCGAGACCATGGCCCGGCGCGCCAGGTCGCCGGCGGGTTTCCTCTACTGGGCGGGCATGGCGCGACTCAAGAACGGCGAAGCCGATCGGGCAAGCGTTCTGCTGACCGAGGCCGCCGACCGTTTCAAGAACACTTGGTACGGAAAGCTCGCGGTGGGCGAGATCTCCCTTCTGCCCGCGGCCACGCCCGCCGCGACCCAAGTCACGAGCGTCGGCTTCGGATGGCGGGGGGAAGAACTGCCGGCGGATCTCAAGGCCCGGCTGCGGCAGCTTCTGATGATCGGCCTCGACGGTGAAGCGATCGACGAGTTGAAAGCGGTCGGCAACACCAGCCCCGCCCTCGAAGCCCGCGCCCTGATCGAAGCGAACCGCGGCGAACTGCGCAACGCGATCATCTACATGAAGCGCGCCCGGCCCGAGTACGTTTCAGCCGCGATCAAAGACCTGCCCGCGCATGTGTGGACGACGATCTATCCCCTCAGGCACGGCGAAGCCCTCAAGACCGCGGCGTTGCGGGAGAACCTCGACCCCGCGCTGGTCGCCGCCCTCGTCTGCCAGGAGTCAACCTTCGACGAGATGGCGAGGAGCACCGCGGGAGCCCGGGGCCTGATGCAGATCATGCCCTACACCGGAAAACCTCTGGCGCGGGAGTTCGGCAAGCGCTACACCACGAAGATGCTTCACGAGCCCGAGACGTCGCTCACCTTCGGCACCCGGTACTTCCGGCAGATGATGGAGCGGTTCGATTCACGGCCCGAAGCCGCACTCGCCGCCTACAACGCGGGCCCGCATCGCGTGGCGCGCTGGCTCGCCCCCAACCCCAACATCCGGGCCGACGAGTTCGCGGAGGCCATTCCCTTCACGGAAACGCGGACCTACGTGATGATCATCCTCGGCGCTCGCGATCAGTACCGCAAGCTCTACGGCCTCGAACCCGCGGCGACGCCCGGGCCCTGAAAGCCGCCTCGCGGCTCGCGACGCGCGCGAGTGCGAAAATCGCCGCACATGACTTCCATCGGCGACATCCTCAAACAGAAAGACCCCGGCCTGGCCGCTGAACTGGCGGTGAGAGTCTCGGGGCGGCGGGCGCTCGAGCTGCGCGCGATCACCATCGAGCCCTCACCCACCAGGCACGCCGAGGGTTCGGCCCTCATCACTTTCGGGGACACGCGTGTGATCACCACGGTCAGCGTCGAGGATCGCATCCCCCAGTTCCTGCGCGGCAAGGGCGAGGGCTGGCTTACGGCCGAGTACGCGATGCTGCCTCGCGCCACCCACACGCGCACCGCGCGCGAGGTGACCAAGGGTTCGCCTTCAGGACGCACCCACGAGATCCAGCGACTCATCGGCCGCTCGCTGCGGTCGGTTCTCGACATGAAGGCTCTGGGCGAACGCACGCTCACCGTCGATTGCGATGTCCTCCAGGCGGATGGCGGGACGCGCACCGCGTCGATCACCGGCGCGTTCGTGGCCCTCGTCCTCGCCCTCAAGAAGATCGGCGCGATGACCGCCCTGCGGGACCAGGTCGCGGCCATCTCGGTCGGCCGGGTGAAGGGCGCCACCGTTGTGGACCTCGACTACATCGAAGACTCCGCCGCCGAGGTCGACATGAACGTGGTGGGCCTAGCCTCGGGCGCGTTCGTGGAAGTCCAGGGCACGGCCGAGCAGAAACCTTTCTCGAAGGCCGACCTCGACGACATGATGAAGGCCGCCCAGATCGGACTCGATCAGCTGTACGAGAAGCAGCGCGAAGTCCTGCCGGCCTTCAAGCTCAAGGGCTGAGGTTCGTGAAGTCCCTGGGCCTGAGCTACAGACCCAGGCCCACCGACCAGACGAACCTTCCATCCGGTCCGCCTGTCCCGCTGACCTTTCGCGCGTAGCCAAGACTCCCGCGGATTCCGAGCAGGACGATGTCGGTCTCCCCTCCCGCGTAGGTGTGGCCGTTCGTGGCCCCGCTGGGATCGCGCCAGCTGCGGATCGCGATCGCCTTCAGGGTCACCGCGAGGCCCGAAGGTTTGATGAGGGAGTCCTCGAAAACCCCGAACACCACGCCGAGCCCGACCTGGCCGCCCCTGGTTCCCGCGCGCACTTGAAGCAGCTTGCCCGGCGAAAACGCGACGAGCATCTTCGGCTGGCCCCACATAAGCGTGGCCGAACCGGTGAGCCGGGTCGGACCGCCCCACGCGAGGCCGAGGGTCGCGTCGACCATGTTGGGCTTGGCCTTGGGTTTCACCTCGACGACGGTCGGTGTCGGGGAGGGTGCGGGCGGCGGCGCCTGATCCTGTGCGGGGGACAAGGTGGACAGGCTCAGCAATACAGTCGCGAGAAGGGCACGTTTCATCACCCTCATTCTCGCCTTCCCCGGCCTCCTGTCGTGAGGTCGGGGCCGGCGGAACCTGACCTCGACCCCGGAAAAGGAGATAATCCGCGCACTGTTCCACTTTGGGCGGAACCCCTTTCTTAGAGGAGTCTTTAGAGAAATCATGAGGAAATTCACCATCGTTGCGCTGCTCGTAGCCGCGCTCACCACGCCCGCGGCCAGGGCCGCCGACGTCACCGAGGCCGACTACCAGAAGGCCATGAAGGACACCCTCGCGGGAATGCAGGCGGTTGGAAAGTCTGTTCGTGAGGGCAACGGCGACCTGAGCGGCGCCGTGGCGGGGGCCAAGGCCATTGACGCGGCGCTCGCGAGCATCGACGCCTTCTGGGTCGCCCGCAAGGACCAGGCGGCGGTCGATATGAACAAGGCTTCGCGCGCCGCCGCCATGGCGGTGGCCGCAGCCGCCGGGAAAAACGATGTTGCCGCCACCACCGACGCGGTGAAGGGTCTGCAGGCGACATGCAAGGCCTGCCACGACGTGCACCGCGAGCAGCTCCCGGACAAGACCTACCGGATCAAGTAGCCGCGACCGCGTAGTGACTTCAGGCCGGGCCCTTCGCGGGGCCCGGCTTTCGTTTTATGGGCGCAGGTAACATCCGCCGATGCTTTTTTACGTCGTGGCCGCCGTGGCCTTGAGCCTGGGCCTGCTGCTCTTCGCGATGGCCCTGCGCCACAAGACCCTGCTCGATCCCGAGGTGGAGCGAGAGATGCTCTCCCGCCTCGATCGGCTGGCTCCAACTGCGAAGGCTCACTGGGGCCGGATGTCGGTGACGCAGATGCTCCGGCACATCGCGGGTGGTCTGCGAATGGCCACGGGCGACATGGCGATTCCCAGACGTCCCGGACCCCTTCGGCTCTTCCCGATCAAACAGCTCGTGATTTTCGTCCTGCCCTTCCCCCACAACGCCCCCACCTCGCCCGCCCTGGTCTGCAGGGACGAGTTCGACTTCGACGCCGAGCAAGCCGCCGTCCGCGACCTTATCTCCTCCTTCGCGAAGCGGGACCTCCCGAGCTGGCCCGAACACCCGGCCTTCGGCCCGCTGAACCGTGACCAGTGGGGCGTCATGGTCTGGAAGCACCTCGACCATCATCTTCGCCAGTTCGGAGTCTGACTTTCTTGAAGGCCGGCCTCACCGAGGGAGCCGACGGACGCGTGCGCTGTCAATGGAGCGGCACGGACCCCCTTTACCAGCGGTATCACGACCTCGAGTGGGGCCGGCCCATGGCCGACAACGTGAGGCTCTTCGAGAAACTCTGTCTCGAGGGCTTCCAGTCTGGCCTGTCGTGGATCACCATCCTGAGAAAACGAGAGAACTTCCGCGCCGCCTTCCGCGGTTTCGACATTGAGACCGTCGCCGCATTCGGCGCCCCTGACGTCTCGCGCCTGCTCCGAGACGCCGGGATCGTCAGGCATCG
The DNA here is from genome assembly GCA_964494295.1 of uncultured Acidobacteriota bacterium. Classification (GTDB taxonomy): domain Bacteria; phylum Acidobacteriota; class Vicinamibacteria; order Fen-336; family JAGNNV01; genus JAGNNV01. The sequence continues at coordinate 4,339 of CAZBTT010000128.1, read as the reverse complement.
CGGGAAGATCGAGTCGACCATCAACAACGCGCGTCGAGCCCTGGAGCTCATCGAGGAGCACGGCTCGCTCGCTCGCTTCTACTGGTCCTTCGAACCTCCGGCGCAGGAACGGCCGCGCCGCCTCGATTGGGCCACCCTCAAGACACTCGGACAGACCGAGGCCTCGAACCGGCTCTCAAAGGCGCTGCGGAAACGCGGTTTTTCGTTCGTGGGACCCACCACCGCCTATGCGTTCATGCAGGCGATGGGCCTGGTCAACGACCATGTCGAGGGCTGCCACTTCCGCACGGCCGTCGAAGAGGAGCGGGCGCGTTTCAGGCGCCCATAACGCTACGGAACCTGCGCGGTGACATTCGCGGCGCGTGCGGCCGCGATCCCTTTGAGACCCGTCAACGCGGCTTCGAACTCGGCGGTCGAGAAAGGTTTGTGGGTGTCGGCCACGACACTCGCGCGGATCAGGTTCGCGTAAGTGTCGATTTTCGAGCCCAGAAAAGCCGTAGTGACGAAGTTCGTGGCGATCCGCTTCACTTCACTCTCGTAGTGGGCTTTCATCGCCGGATCCGCCATGAGGCGTTTCGTGAACTCGTTCGATTCCATTCGCTGCTGCACCGGCCATTCGGCGGCCTGGAACGACGTGTCCTTGTCCCAGGGAATGAAGACGAACTTCTTCTGCCCCGCGTACTGGTACAGATAGAAGTTGTTCATGCCGAACTGCCCGACCATGCCGTCGTACTCGGCGCAGGCATTCTCGACCGCGACGTACGTCAGGAACTTCCTCACATCGATGTACGCCTCCATGGCCGCGGCATAGCCGGACTGCGGCGTCTGATTGATGGCCCGGACGAAATCGGCGAGGCCGGTGTCGAGCTTGCTTTCGTTGGTCTGGGGCTCGAAAGGCGCGGGAGAATACGTGGCGCTGCCGTCTCCCTTGTAGGTGAACCGATAGTCGTCAACGTACTCGTAGTCATACAGCGTCCCGCTCTCCTCACCAAGTCGCGCCTTCAGGAACGGTTTCGAGACGGCCTCGATCAGGGTGTAGAGACCCCAGAAGTCGGTGTTGATGGTGAGCCGGCAGAAAGCGATCTGCGGGGCGGCGATCCCGACCGCTTCAAAGACGCTGTTGGCGAGAAGTTCTCGCATCATGCTGGGGTCCTGCGTGACGTTGTCGAGGACCACGCTCTTGTAGCCATGGAATTCCTGGCCGGAAACGTACTTGTTGAAGTCGACCTTGAGACCCGGCTTCTCGCCGCTTCTCGATCCCAGTCCACGGGACCGAATCCCCACCTGCCGCGTGGTTTCGCCGTCCACCGTGAAATTGGCGGCGTAGTACTGGTTCGTCTGGAAGTTGGCGCGCAAGGCGGCCCAGTCCGCAGGGTCGAGTTCCAGCCGGCACTCGTGCAGGCGGCCCTGGTCGAACATGGGGTCGGCGGCTCGTGCCTCGGCGGCGAAAAGGAAACCGGCGGCAAGAGCGGTGGCAGCGACGTGTCTCAGTGAGCGCATGGGGCCATTCCTTTCGTGCGCGAGAGGATAACGCGGCTCAAACCTGCTGCGTTCAAGGGGTTGTGCGCGACGTCACGGAACCATCACCTGGATCCGCCCTAACAGTGTGAAGTAACGACCTTTGTTCCCGGGCACCGGGGCGATGAGAGGGTCGTTGTAGCTCTCCCAGATCGCATTACCCTGGAACTTCAGGAAATTCGAGGCCCAGTAGTTGAGGCCGCCCGCGACCACCGTGGCTCCAGACGGCGCGATGTTTCGAGTGCGGTTGCCGTAGCCCGCAAAACCCGAGGGGTCGCCGGTGTCGTCGAACTTGAGACCCTCGATACGAGCGGCGATCTCGAGCGCGCCCTTCCCGCCCCGGAAGATCGATTTCGTGGGGACGACCTTGTCGGTCTTCTTCTCTCCAGTGAGGACATAGCTCGCCTGAACGCTCCAGCCACGGCCCTTCACATCCGGAATGTCCTGGCCGGTCGAGCCCTGGCCGAGCCGCTGTTCACCCAACTCGAGGTATTCGCCAATGACCCGGAATGGACCGCGCGAATAGGCGGCATCCCCGCCCAGCCGGCGGCGCGTGCCGTTCACGTGAGCGCGCTCCCAGTAGTTGAAGCCGCTCGGAGTCCGCCCCTGCCCGCCCTTGGGCGAGGGCTCCTGCGCGCCGATCCGCGCGTCGGGTTCCACTTTGCCCTGCATGAACGAACCGCCGAGGACGAGACCCTTGACGGCTTCATACGTGACTCGCGCGGCGCCCGAGGCTTCGGCACTCTGGGAGACAGACGACCCATCGCCCACGAAACCGCCCACGCCGTACCAGAACTTCCCCGCCTCACCGCTGATCGCGGCGCCCCACTCCCGATCCGGGGCGAGGCGATCCGCGGCCATCGAGCGGTCGATGAAGTCTGTTCGAGAGGCGGAGGTAAGGAACTCGGGGCTCACCTCGGGTTTGAAATGGCCGACCAGGAGAACCGCCTTCTTCGAGAAGGTGTAACCGACGGTCGCGTCCTTGAGCCGATCCCCGGCCCGCGAACTTCTGGGGTCGGCCACGAACTCCAAGAAGAACCGACCAAACTCCGCCTTGAGGCCAATACGCAGACGCGCGAGTTCGCTTTCCTCGGCGCGAAGAGGTCCAAGGTCCGTCTCCTGGGGTTCCCAGTCGAAACGCCGGAAGTCGCCCTGCGCGTAGCCCGCGAGTTCGACCTTCGACTTCCCATTCTTGAAACCGAGACCTTCCCGATGCCAGCCTTCCTTCACGGCATCGGCGGGCTTTTCGGCAGAGGGGCCGGTCTGGATCGCGGCATCGCCGCTGGCGAACGCGCCGGACGAAGAAAGCGCCATCAACAGCGCGACCGCGCCCACCGTGCGTCTCGACCAGACTTTGCTCACTCGCATCTCTCCTATCAAATCTGTGGCGTTGCCGACTTCATCTCCGTGCCGATTTTCCCGCGCGCGCCCCGGAACAGCAGCAGCCCGGCCCGGTCATCCGCAATCCAGAGGTTCCCGGTTGAGTCGAAGGTTAGCCCTTCCTGCTGCACTCCGGGCAGGACGATCTCGGCTTCTTCTTCGCCCGAGACGCCGATCATCGCGATCCGATCCTTCGAATCGGCGATCACGAAGAGACGGTCAAGCGTCGCGTCGTAGGTCACGGCGGTCAGATCCTCGCGGTCCCCGACCTTCGAACGACGGATCACTGCTTCGGCGCCGAGTGATCCCGACGGCCCCGTCGGATCGAAAGCGAGGCCGACCATGAGCGCCGGGGACCTCTGGTGCACGAGATAGAAGACGCCCCCGCCCGGGCGACCGGCCTCGGGCCGGAAGGCCAGGCCCTCGAAGCCCTGATTTCGGTCGACGCCCTTCTCGCCCAGCAGCGCCTCCGGATCGATCTTGAACTTCCCGGTCTTCTGGCCGGAGGCGGGGTCGAACACGATCAATTCGCCCTTCTTTTCCGAGAGCAGGACGAGCCGGCCCGAGGGCGTGTGCAGAGCCACATCCTCGAGATTCCCGCCCATCGGGAGCCGGGCCACGAGCTTGCCGGAAGGATCGATCTCGACGAGCGATCCCTCGTCGCCGACCACGAAGAGCGTCCCGCGCGCGGGAGAGAACGCGACGCCGGAGGGTTCCTTGACGCCGGGCGCCATGAAGCGCTCAGGCTCGCCGAGGATGGCCCAGCCGCCCTTCTTCGGTTTGCCGCCCTTGATCTTCGGCAGCGCGTCTGAAGCCGAGGCCGGCGCCGGCGCCGATACGAGGGCCGGGGGCGCCAGGGTCATCGTCTTGTGCTCGACCCAGGCGGCAACGCCCAGAGCGATCAGAAGCCCCGCGGTCAGGACCGTGATCGCCTGCAGGCCGAGATACAGCTTCGCCACCGCGTTGTACTTGGCCTTGTTGATGGTGGCGAGCGTATGCAACTGTGTGGCGAGTTCCGCGTTCAGTTGGCTGACCCGCACCGACTGCCAGGCTCGCTGGTAGGTCGGCAGGTCGTAGCGCAAAGCGTCGACGAAGAAACGAAGTCCCAGGCTTTCTTCCTTCTCGGAAACCGTCCCCCTGATCGCCTGATCAGGCACGCTGCGCGGGCGCAGGGACTCGATCGCCTGCACCAGGAAGTAGATCGCGATGGTGGCGTAGACGCCGAAGTAGACGTACAACCACAGTTTCAGATTGGGGGGCAGACTTGCGAGGAGATCGGAGCGGGAGCCGAGGATGATGATCGCGGCGTTGAGGGCGCCCATGATGATGAGCGCGAAGCGAGCCTTGTGGTCGGCGAGGTCCACAAGGTCCTGCGACTCCTTCAGCGTGTCGTGCAGAGCCTTGTAGCGCTGCCAGGGACCGGCGCGTCTGGTTTCCTTCT
>CAZBTT010000127.1:0-11036 GCA_964494295.1 uncultured Acidobacteriota bacterium | reverse complement strand
GCCCCGGCCCCGGGTGGGGGGGATCGGCCGGGGGCACGTGGTGGATGACGCTGAGGTGCGGGGTGTTGGCTCCGGTCCCGGGGGGGAGGGGGGGGGCCGCGGCGGGGGTGAGGCCGGGGGACTTGACCAGGGACCGCGCGGCGTTCTTGAAGTCGTTGAGCATTTCCTTGGATCCTCGCAGGAGTTTTGAGATCAATCTTCGCGCAGGGCGACCATGGGTTCGACGCGGGAGGCGCGAAGGGCGGGAAGGCCGGCGGCGAGCGCCGCGGCGGCGATGAGGACGGCGGCGGCTCCAACGTACGAGAGCGGCTCGAGCGCTCGCACCTGGTGCAGTTGGTTCTCGAGGATGCGCGAGAGGAAAGCCGCACCGGTCAAGCCCGCGACGAGGCCCGCGCCGACCAGGACGCCGGCCTGCCGGATGACGAGGCCAATGGTGTCGCCCGCCCCCGCCCCGAGCGCGGTCCTGACGCCGAACTCGCGAGTGCGTCGCGCGACCTGGAAAGCGAGGAGGCCGTACAGGCCGACGGCGGAAAGAACGAGCCCGAGCGCGCCGAAGAGAGTTACGAGGATGAGCCCGAAGCGGTCCTCAACGCGTGAGTCTTCGACCAGACGCTCCACCGTGTTGAAGTCATACGCGGCGATAGCGGAATCGACCTTGCCGAGTTCCGCGCGGATCGTCGGCGTCAAGGTCTCGGGATCGAGGCTCGACTGGACGACGAATGTCACGTTGTTCGAGAGCATGTTCGGGTTCTGGCGGTAGGGCACGTACCAGCTGCCGGGGATGTCGCCATCGGTTGCGTCGGACACCGCGTGTACGTCCCGGGCCACGCCCACGACCTCATAAGGCGGTCGTGGATCGTCGACTCGACCTCGCTTTATCGTTTTCCCGATCGGGTTCTGCCCGGGCCAGAAGACCTTGGCGAAGGTCTCGCTGACCACCGCGACCTTGGGTCCATCGGCCCGGTCCGTTTCGTCCAGTGGCCGGCCCGCAACGATGGGCACGCCGAAATCACGGAAGTATCCGGGCGACACCATCTTGTGCCCGATGAGGAAGTAGCCGCGCGCCTCGGGCGGAGTGCTTCCCTCCGGAGTGAGGGCGGCGAGGTTGCGTCCAAGCGAAATGAGGTCAGGAGTGGTGCTGGTGGCGCTCGACACCCCGGGTATGGCTCGAAGGCGCTCCAGAGCCTCGTCGATGTAGGCGACCCGCGCGGTGTGGTCGGGACGCAGCTGGTTGGAGAAAGTCACGCCGAAGGAGAGCCGGTCCTTCGTGTCGAAGCCCCAGTCGAGCGCCACCAGGTTCGAGAAGCTCTTCACCATGAGGAACGAACCGACGAGAAGCACGGTCGCCACCGCGATCTCCGCGACCACCAGCGTGCCCAGAGTGCGCCTGGTCCCCCGGTCGAGCGTCCCCCCGCGGCTTGCCCCCTTGATCGCGAGCTGCATGTCGCCGCGGGCGCCTCGCAGGGCGGGGACAAGGCCGAAACCGAGTCCGATCAGGAGAGTGAGGAACGCGGTCACGCCCAGGACCTGGGAGTCGAGGCGGACGGTGGTGTCGAACTCGCGCATTGCGTTGCCGGTGGCGTCGCTCCCCATCGGACTCAGCGCGTAGAGCGGCCCGGTAAGGAGCGATGCGAGCACAACGCCCAAGACGGTGCCGGCGATCGCGAGCACGAGACTTTGCGCGAGCGCCTCCCGGACCAGCGCGGCCCTCGAGGCTCCAAGCGCGGAGCGGACGCTCGTTTCGACGGCGCGGCTCACCTGGCGGGCGAGAAGCAGACTCGCGATGTTGCCCCCCGCGATGAGGAGAACGAAGGCCGCGGCGGCAAGGATCGCGTACATGCGCGGACGCGAGTCCTGGGTGAACGTGTCCTGCAGGGGAACGAGCCGTGCTTCCTTTGGATTCTGCGGATCGGGGAAGTCTCTCGCGATCGCCGAACACAGGTCGCGCATGGCCTCGTGGGCCTGAGCGAGTGTGACTCCGGGCTTGAGTCGGGCCGGTGCGTACAGATAACGGCCCGCGGGCTGCGACGGGTCGATGGTCAGGGCGATCGGCGCCCACACCTGCGCGCGATAGGGATGCCGGAAGTGGGCCGGCATCACGCCCACCACCGTGCGCTTTTCACCGTCGAGTGTGATCTCACGGCCGAGGACATTCGGGTCGCCGCCGAGATTGCGCCGCCAGAAGCCGTCGCTCAGCAGCACCACCCGCGGCGCGCCTGGCTTGTCCTCTTCAGGAAGGAAGTCGCGGCCCAGCGCCGGCTTGACTCCGAGCACATCGAAGAAGTTGTGAGACACGATGGCGGCGGGAACGTACTCGGCGTCACCCTGGCCGGTCAGCGTGAACGTGGCGCCGGTGGCGGCCCCGATATCCGTGAAGACGGTGTTCGATTCGCGCCAGCGTTGCCAGGTGAGAGGCGAGAGATTGAGCTGCGTTTCGTTGGCCCCGCTCGCGAAGCTCTCGCGAAGGCGAACCAGCCGGTCCGGCTCGGTCATCGGTATCGGCCGCAGCATCACGGCGCGCGCGACCGAGAAGATCGCGGTGTTCACGCCGATGCCGAGCGCGATGATCGGGATGACCACGGAGCTGAAGGCGGGAGTTCGGGACAACTGCCGCATGCCGAGTTTGAGCGCGGGCATGAGGCCTGAGGCGTTGAGCATGCTCGTTCCGACGTACCAAGTCCCGTGCCACAGCCCAAGCCCCTGAATCAGGTGAGTTTCCTGCAACGGGCCGTTCGTGTTTGGGACGGTGATTCCCGCAAGCGGACGGGAACACTGGTCCGAGGATGGCCAGGCTTTGGCCCGCGCCTTGCTTGGCTGAGCTGCTCATGAGATCTCGTGTCCCTCTCGGAATCATCACACTCGCTGTTGGCCTCGCGCCGCTGTTCTCGTTCGGCGACGGGTCGAAGGCCGCGGACCCAGGGTCAGCGCTCGCTGAGAAGCTACTCGCAGCGATGGGTGGCCGAGATGCCTGGGCCCGCGTCACCTTTGTTCACGTCGAAGCGCTCCACGACGACCTCGATCTGGCCGAACCCTTCGTGAACCGGATCTGGAACGATTTCTCCGAGCCGCGCGTGCGTTTCTGGGCGGGCAATGAACTGTTCACGAGTGGACGACGAATCGCGGCGGGAGCCGGGGTGCGCGAAGCGGGGCCGCAGGCGGGGACGCCGCTCACCGCGGAGCAGTACGAGTCGGACCGCGGATGGTGGGAAGGGAACGTCTATCGCACTCTGCACCGGATGGCGAAGCGGGATGCGGGCCTTTCCTATCGGGCGGGGTCGGCCTCGCGGCTCGAGGTTCTCAAACCGGACGGAGCCGTCCTCAACTGGTTCGTGCTGAATCAGAAGGGCGAGCCCATGCTCTTCGGATCCGGACGAGACACGCGCGGAACAGCGTTCGGGCCGCTGGCGTCTTCGGACGGCGTCCGGTATCCGAAGTGGGGCGCCCGCGCGGATGGCTCGTGGCGTTACGAGATCCGGCGTTTTGTGGCCGCGGCGACGGTCCCTCCGGGGACGTTCGACGCGACGCCGGCGGCGCGTTAGTTCGCCGTCGGCTTCAGGGATCCGGCGCGAAGGACGATCACCTCGCCCTGTCTGGGCACGGTCGAGGCCTGATACGGCGCGACGTTCTGGCCCGTCTCATGGTGAACCACGATGACGCGGCGGGCGTCGATTCTGGCTCCCGCGCGCTCGGCGGCCCGCAACATCCAGGGAGTAACGAAAGCGACGTCGAGGTTCTTCGCTTCTATCAGGCTCCTCGCCTCCTCGGTGTCGCCGGGCAGGTAGATCCTCACGCCGTGCCACTCGATGACGTAGCTGTAGTGCTCGAGATCGGCGTGAGGTGTCTTGATCGGCTCCACCCGGATCGGTCCAAAGCGCGCGTCGGCCGCCGGCGCAATTCCTTTTGTGGGCGCGGCCGCGCGAACCGTCGCCGGCCCGATCACGGCCGCGGGGTTCAGCTGCTGAAAAAGCTCAGCCGCGAAGTGGTCGCGGTGTTGGTGAGTGGTGACGAGAAGCAGCTTCGCCGAATCTTTGACCTGTGGCACACCGGACCACGCCCACGTCATGTAACGCGAATAGCCGCTCTGGTACGGGAAATCGGTCAGGAGCGTGTAATCGCCGTCGGTGATGTGCCAGGCCTCATTGCCGATGAAGGTGGCATTGAGCGACCGCGCCGCGGCGGGGGGCGTTTGGGCCGCACTCGACGCAGTCAGGAGAACGGCGGCAACGAAGGCGGTGATCCGCATGGCGGCCTTTCTGTGGGGGTAATTGTCTGCTCCGCGCGGTGTCACGGCCGTCGCGGGAGCCCCTCGCGTCCGGCCTTCCAGTTTTCGAGACGCTTCAGGACGCGTGTCGTCTCGGCGGCGGCGTTGTCGGCCTTCTCGGCGAGAGTGAGCGCGCGTTCGCCAAGGGCCACGGCTTCCTCGAAACGGCCGAGGGCGGCGAGGCAGTCGCCGTTCAGGACGAGTGTGCTCGAGTTTTCCTCGAGCAGCACCGCGATGCGAGCCCATCGCAGCGCTTCTTCGTTGATGCGCTGGGTGAGGAAGTGCTCGGCGTAGCCGAACGCCTGGTGCCACGGGAACTCGGCTCGAACCGCCTTCAGCGTCTGCGCGCGCGTGTCCGACCGGATCTTGAACGCGACGCGTGTGGTCTCCCAATTCATCGCGAGTTCGGCCTCGTCGCCCTCAATGACGGGGAACGAGTAGACGAGGCGCTCCTGGAGAGCGGCCGAGCCGGGGGCGACGTCGACGCGCAGTACATCGTTCGCGGTCTTGTACGAGAAGGCCCCCCATTGTCCGGCGTCGCGGTTGAAGACGACCGTCCACCGATCCGGATTCGGAACCATGAAGATGGCGTAGGTGCCCGCGGCCAGCGGCTTTCCTTCCACCAGGACATCGTGGGTGAAGGAGATCGTCGTCGCTTCGTTCGCGCCGGCCCGCCAGACCTTGCCGTACTCCACCATGCCGCCGAACATCTTCCGCCCCTTGAGCGCCGGGCGATGGTAGGTGACCACGATCGTTCCGACTCCCAGCTTCTGAGAGAGGCTGGCCGCCGGGCTTTCTCTGGGGAGGACCTTTGGCTGCGCCTGAGCGATCGGGGCGACCGATAGGAACGCAGACGACAGGGCGATGCCGCGAAGCCAGGCGCGCATGGGTCATTCCTCCTTGAAGCCGATGGGAGTGTAGACGCGGCAGCGGGCGTTCTGGTCTGACGACAAGTCGGCGGCGAGTCCCGCCTACACTTCAGCGAGGGCCTTCGCGGGGTCGATGCGGGCAGCGCGCCACGCCGGGCCGAGGCTCGCGCCGAGGGCGAAGAGCAGAAGAACTCCTGCCACGATCGAGAATGTCCAGGGGTCGCGTCCGGAAATACCGAAGAGCAGCGACTCGATGGCCTGTCCCTGGGCGAACGCGCCGATGCCTCCGAGGACGACACCCGCCGCCACCGCGCCGAGGCCCTGTTTCAGCACGAGCCGGACCACATCGCCCGGAAGGGCGCCGAGGGCCATGCGGACGCTGATCTCCCGCGTCCTCTGGCTGACGAGGTAGGCGATCACACCGTAGATCCCGATCGCGGCGAGGGCGAGACCAACGAGGCCGAGGCAGGTGAGCAGCAGGCGATTGAACCGCGTGACCGCGGTGGAGGCGGAGACGCGCGAAGCCATCGTGGCGACATCGTACAGAGGCACGGTCGGATCGATGGCACTCACCGCTGCGCGGATCGAGGACGTCAGCGTTTCCGGATTTCCTGAGACCGCGCGGGCTACCAGGGTGATCGAACGGGCATTCGAGTCGAACGCACGGTGAGGCGCCTGGTCCATCGGTAGATAGAACTCCGCCGGTCCGCTCGAAGCAAGGCCGCGGGCGCGCGTGTCCGCGACCACACCGACGACTTCCTTCCATGCGGGCGCACCGTCGCTTCCTTCACAACAGGCGACGCGTTTGCCGATCGGGCTCTCGCCCGGCCAGGCCGATCGGGCGAGGCTTTCGTTCACGATCATCACCCGCGGAGCGCTTCGCTGGTCGAGGTCTGTGAATGTTCGTCCGGACTTGAGCGGCACACGCATCGTCTCGAGATAGCGGGGCGTGACGAGCTGCATCCGGGCGTTGATTCGATTCGCGGGTGTGGGTTCGCGGCCCTCGATGCGAAGGCCATACGAGACCTCGCCGATCATCGGCGGACGGGTCGACGCCGCGGCCTCTGAAACGCCGGGCGCAGCCGACAGTCTCGTCACGATCTGCGCCACCGCTGCGGCGGGACGTTCTTCGCCCGGATAGGCGGCGGGCGGCAGGGCGAGGCGGGCGGAAAGGAGATTGTCGGGATCGAAGCCGGGCGAGACGCGGTCGAGGTTCGACCCGCTGCGGATGAGCAGACCCGCGCCCATCAGCAGCATGAGCGCGAGGCCCACCTCTATCGCGACGAAGGTCTGTCGAGCACGGTCACGCACGCCGGAGGTCGAGCCCCGGGAAGCCTGGGCCGCGGTCGAGGAGAGACCGGCCCGAGATTCGCGGAGCGCGGGGATCAGGCCAGAGATGAGCGTGGCCAGGAGTGTCGCAACTGAGGCGACCAGAATCGCACCAGGGTCGAGCCGCGCCTCGGCGACGCGTGGAACATCGGCGGGGCTTTGCGCGATGAGAATTGGCAGAGCAGCCGCGGCGATGAGAATCCCCACGCCCGCGCCGAGGGCCGAGAGCACGAAGGCCTCAGTGATCAGCTGACGCGCGATCCTGAAACGCCCGGCGCCAAGTGCGGCGCGGACCGAGATCTCCCGTGCTCGCGCGGTGCCGCGGGCGAGCAGGAGGCTCGCGACATTGACGCATGCGATCAGGAAGACGAGCGAGACGGCGCCGAGGAGCACCAGCAACCGCTGCCGGTAGTCGCCCACGATGTGGTCGAGCAGCCTCACCGCGACGAAAGCGCGGCCTTCGTTGTCCCGCGGCGCTGCTTCCTGCGTCGCGAGGGTGATGGCCCGCATGTCATCGGCGAGTTGGGCTTCGCTCACGCCGGAGCGCAAGCGCGCCGTGATGCCGAGGTACTTGGCGTCGAAACTCCGCTCGGCGCCAAACGCGATCGGGGTCCAGATCTCGGTGTCCTCCTCGGGCAGGGCGAAGGTGCTCGGCATGACGCCGATCACGGTGTGAGGGACGCCGCTCAGCGAGATACTGCGTCCGACTACTCCCGGGTCGCCTCCGAATCGGCGGATGAAGAGAGGATGACTGAGGACGGCGACCCTTGGCGCTCCCTGCGCGTCTTCCGCTTCTGTGAAGACCCGGCCAAGCGTGGGCTGAACCCCGAGAAGCGGGAAGTAGCTCGCGGTCACGTGCGTGCCGAGGACACGCTCGGGCTCGCCGCCTTCGGTCAGATTGAAGGTGGCGCCGCTTCTTGCCGCGAGGCTTTCGAATGTGCGCGAGCGCTCCTTCATCACGAAGTAGCTGCCGACGGAAACCGCCCCGGGCCCGCCCTGAAAGGTGGTGGCGATGTCGATCAGGCGTTCGGAGTCGGGGAAGGGGAGGGGTCGCAGAACGACGGCATCGAGCACGGTGAAGAGCGTGGTGGTTGCGCCGATGCCGAGTCCCAGAGTGAGAACCGCCACCAGGGTGAAGACGCGATCTCGACGCAACTGTCGAAGCGTAAAGCGGACATCCTGAAGGAGGCCGGAAAGCGATTGGGTTGCCATGCCGACTGAGACGCTGGGCTGGACCTGAGGGTTAGCCCGATAGACCTGAAGGTGCCACGTCTCTGACCCGCGTTCAAATAAACGGTGTAGACAACCTACAGCCATGGATGTAGGTTGGCTACATGGTCAAGCTCAATCCCACTTCGAACCGGGTCGATCTGCTGCAGGGCACCCTCGACCTTCTGATCCTGCAGACCCTGCAGTGGGGCCCGCAACACGGTTACTCGATCAGCACCGCGATCCGCGCGGGCTCGAACGAAGTGCTGCAGGTGGAGACGGGCTCGCTGTATCCCGCCCTGCACCGTCTCGAGAAGCAGGGTTTCGTCAAGGCATCCTGGGAGATGTCGGTGAACAACCAGCGGACGCGGGTGTATCGCCTCACGCCCGCTGGCCGAAAGCAGCTCCTGGCCGAAAGGTCGAGGTGGGAGACGATCTCCACGGCGATCCTCGGTGTGCTCCAACCCGTCAAACCCGGAGGTATCGCGTGAAACTGTGGCCCGGGAAGCGCGAACAAAGGAACGACGAACTCGACGAGGAATTGCGGGCCCATCTCACCCTGGCCGCACGGACGTATGAAGATCAGGGCTATGGCGCGGCCGAGGCCATGAGTCGTGCGCGCCGTGAGTTCGGGAACGAGCACGTGGTGCGCGAACTCACCCGCGACACCTGGGGAGGGGCACGCATCGAGGAGATCGTCCAGGACGTGACCTACGGCCTGCGGGGATTGCGTCGAAGCCCGGGCTTCACCGCGGCGGTTCTGCTTTCCTTGACCCTCGGCATCGGCGTCAACATCGCGGTCTTCACACTGACCGATGCCACGCTCAATCGGCCGCTGCCATTTCCCGCGCCCGAGCGGATCGTGTCCATCTCCGAGGAGAACCTCGCGAAGGGAATCAGAGGCGCGGGGGCATCGCCGGGCAACATCCTCGACTGGCGCGAGGCCACGGATGTCTTTTCGGGCCTGGCGGCGTTTTATGCGCGGAGCGTGGTCGTCACCGAGGAGCAAGGCGCAGAGGTCGTCGTGGGCTCGCAGGTCACAGCGGATTTCTTCGACGTGTTCGGCGTCCGTCCGGCCCTTGGACGCTTGTTCACCCCGGAAGAGATCGCGGCCGGTCTGTCGGAAACCGCCAACAACCAGGCCCCGGGACCGGTGGTGGTGAGCGACGGCTTCTGGAAGCGCCGCTTCGGCGGTTCGCCCGAGGCGCTGGGCCGCACGATCTCCCTGGACGGGGCCACGCGTCAGATCGTCGGCGTGATGCCGGCGGCGTTTGTCCACTCGAATGCGGCCGTTGAACTTTGGCTTCCGTGGGACATGGCGCGGACCTACGCGCGCTTCAAGGCCGTGCCGCGCGACTGGCGCTTCGTGAAAGTGAACGCGCGGCTGCGCGAGGGCGTGTCGCTCGAGGCGGCCGGGGCGCGCATGTCGGCGCTGGCGTCGGGCCTCGCCGCGCGACACCCGGATACGAATGCGGGTTGGAGCGTTGCGATGAAGCCGTTGCGGGAGGAACTCACAGGAGACGCGCGAGAAACCCTGCTTGCCCTGTTTGCCGCGGTGCTTCTGGTGCTTCTTCTCACCTCCGCCAACGTGGCGAATCTGCAGATCGCCCGCGGCGTGGTTCGCGAGCGGGAGATGGCCGTCCGGCTGGCTCTTGGCGGCAGCCGTCCGCGGCTGATGCGGCAACTCCTGACCGAATCGCTTCTGCTCTTCGCGCTGGGGGGCGTGCTCGGCGTGCTGGCGGCGACGATTCTCTTGAAGGATCTCGCCGTGCTTGTCCCGCGCTCGATCGTGGCGCTCGATCAGCTGCGGGTGGATAGCCGCGTCCTCGCCTTCGCTTTGCTGATCACCGTGGTGTCCGGAGTCTGTGCCGGCATTCTTCCGGCCATGCGCACCGCGGCGGTGGGTGCGGCCAGCGTTTTCCGGGGTGCGAGGGGGGGCACGGCCCTGCGCCTCGGGGCTCGCCGATGGCTGGTGGCGGGGCAGGTCGCGATCGCGCTTGTGCTGGTCACGGGCGCTTCGCTTCTCGTGCAGAGCGTATGGTCGCTTCGGGCCGTGGATCCGGGATTTCAAACCGCGGACCGGCTGATGGTGCACGTGTCGCTCAACACGAGGAAATACAACACCGGCGAAAGACGCATCGCGTACTTCGATCGGCTGACTGAACGTCTGGCCGCGATTCCCGGTGTCTCGAACGTGGGCGCGACCACAGTCCTGCCGATGGCCGAGGGAGGGACCGACTTCAACCGTCCCTACTGGCGCGCCGATCGGCCGCGGCCCGAGGGAGCGCCGACTCCGGTCGACATCCGCATGGTTCTGCCCGGCTACGTGGCCGCGATGGGCATGCGGGTGAAGGCCGGCCGCGGGATCGAGGATCAGGATGGGCCCACGGGCCGTCCGGTGGTGATGATCAACGAACGTCTCGCGCGCGTCACGTGGCCCGGTGAGGACCCGGTGGGGAAGCAGATCGTTCTCGACTACCTCGGGGGGGCGTATCCCTACGAAATCGTGGGAGTGGTGAACGACACCCGCCATGGCCTGAGGCGTGAGGCGCGTCCCGAGGTCTTCATCCCCTATCGCCAAAACGCGTATCCCGCGCTCTTCTTCGTGGTTGAGAGCGGCCTCGATCCCACCCACCTGATCGCATCGGCGAGGCAGGCTCTGATCGATGTCGACCCCGGGCAACCATCGCAACGGATGGTCACCATGGAGACCCTGGTCGAAGGAACATTGAATCGCGAACGGCTCGCCACTCGCCTTTTCGGCGCCATGGCCCTCATCGCCCTTCTTCTCTCGGCTCTCGGTATCTGGGGAATCGTCGACTACTCGGTGTCGCAGTCGACGCGAGACATCGGTCTGCGGATGGCGCTTGGCGCGAAGCCGGGCACCGTCTTGCGAGAGACCATCGCTCACTCGTCCCGGCCCATCTTCACCGGTGTGGTTCTGGGCGGCTTGATGTTGTGGCCCCTCGCCGCCGGGGTCCGATCTCTCCTCTTCGGTGTTTCCGCGCTCGACCCGGGGACGATCGCTTCGAGCGTGCTTCTGCTCGTCGCCGCCGGGTTGCTCTCGGCGCTCGGGCCCTCGAGGCGGGCCACGCGCGTCGATCCGGCCACGGCACTTCGGGCGGATTGAGGGACTCCCGCCGCTCGGAAGATTCGAGGGAACCGTTTCAACGCGACCTTCGTCTGTATCGATTGTGAGCAACGAGAAGAATCAGACCGGCCATTTCGGCCAAACCGTTGTACTTCAGTCGGTTCCAACGGCCCAAGCGTCCGTTCGTGGGACGGCTTCGTCCGTTCCCGGGCGGTCCGGAATCGGTGTTCAATTGAACGGATTCCTTTCGCGTTTTCTCGCAAACCAACCTGCTCGT
>CAZBTT010000126.1:0-11038 GCA_964494295.1 uncultured Acidobacteriota bacterium | reverse complement strand
GGCCGGGAAGCAGGGCCTGTTGGATATGGCGCATCGCGGGACCGGGTTCCTTGACGAAATCGGCGAAGTCGACTCGCAGGTTCAACCGAAACTCCTGAAGGTGGTCGAGGAACTTCGTTTCCGAAGGCTCGGCGATGTTCGAGACCGTCAGGTGGACGTGCGGCTCCTCGCCGCGACTCACCGCGACCTCGCGAGGCTCGTGGAGGAGGGGAAGTTCCGCGAGGATCTTCTGTATCGGTTGAACGCGGTCCCCCTCTTGGTCCCGCCCCTCCGCGAACGTGGTCATGACGTGATCCTGCGGGCCCGGAATCTCGCCGCTCGCGTCGGCGCTGAAGTCGGGCGGCCGACGTTGCGCCTCTCCGGCTCGGCCGAAAAAGCGCTCGAGACCTATTCATGGCCCGGCAACGTCCGTCAGCTCCGAAACGTGCTCGAACGCGCGGCCCTGTTGAGTGAGAGGCCCGAACTCGAGGCCGACGATCTGGGCGAGGGAATGGCGGCGCGGCCGTCGAGTGGAACCCATTCGCCTCCCGCCCAGGATGTGAACCTGAACCTCGTCGAAGTGGAGCGGCGGCATATCGAGGCCGTAGTGCGCGCCAGCGGCAACGACGTTCCGGCGGCGGCCAAGGTCCTGGGTCTCTCGCGCAGCACCCTTTACGAGAAGATCAAGAAGCACGGGTTGACACTTCCGCCCGTCCGGTCCGGGATCCGAGAGTAGACCGGTCCGCCAGGCGCCGGGAGATTCGTCAGGGGTAACAAAACCAACGGTTTGGAAGGTCTGGGAGGGTTGGCAGCAGGGTTGCAATAGGTCGGGGACGTGAAGACCCCGAATCCGGACGAGCTCAAGAAAACCGCGACTCCCAGGATCCTGCTCCTCGATGACGAGGACGCGATCCTCGTTCCGATGAGCCGCTATTTCGCCAAGCTGGGCTTCACCGTCGACATGGCCTCGGAAGCCGAGGAGGCCGAGGCCCTCATCTCGCACCGGCGCTATGACCTCGCCATCCTCGATCTCAGGCTCACGAAGTTCTCGGACGCCGCGGGCCTTGACGTCCTGCGCGAGATCCGGAGGCGCGATGACCACACGAGCGTGATCATCGTGAGCGCCTACGCCTCGGAAGCCGCGGAGGCCGAGGCGGTGCGCCTGGGCGCGGCCGCGGTTCTCCGCAAACCACAGTCTCTTCCCGAACTCGCGCAACTCGCCCTGTCCCTGATGGGCGCCACGATATGAGCGATCGCTTCCTTCTGGATCAGATCCTCGAGCCCGGTGCGCTTTCGGTGCGTTTCCAGCCGGTCTACGAAGTTCACTCTCACGTGACGGTCGGCCACTACGTCGAGTGCCTGATCCGCGGACCGCAGGGAACGAGCGCCGAGAATCCGGAAATCCTGTTCGAGTACGCGCGCAAGAAGAACTGCGAGACGTTGGTCGACCGTCGATGCGTCTCGGTGATCCTCGAGCAGGCCTCTCTCCTGCCCGAACACACGCGCATCGGACTCAATGTGCACGCCTCCACCCTGGCCAAGGACCTCGGCTTCGTCGAGTACCTGGCGGATGAAGGGAGGCGGCTCGGCTTCGAACCCGATCGGATCGTGGTGGAGATCGTGGAACACGCTCCGCCCTGGGACGTCGTCGCCTTCCGAACGGCCCTCCACAAACTTCGCGATCTCGGAGCGTCCATCGCCCTCGACGACGTCGGCCTCGGCCACTCCAACTTCCTGATGATCCTCGAGTGCCGGCCGAGCTATTTCAAGATCGACCGCTACTTTGTGCGTGGCGCGCGTTCCGACATGTACCGCCAGGCCGTGCTCGCCTCGGTCGCCCAGCTCGCGGTGCCCTTCGCCGCCCGTGTGGTTGCGGAGGGGGTGGAGACGGAGGCCGACCTCGAGGCGGTTCGGCACGCCGGAATCAACCTCGTCCAGGGCTACCTCTTTGGTCTTCCCACCGCCCACCCCGATCTCGCCACGACTCGCCCGTCCGTCGTCGCCTAGGCGACACCGCCGCACCCTCGCCCGCCAGTTCCAACGTTCCACGAAAAGCAGGAGAAAGAAAAAAGTGAAAAAAGTCCTACTGGTCGACGACTCGGCCACCATCCTGATGATGCAGAAGATGGCGCTCAAGAACACCAAGTACCAGATCATCACCGCCAACAACGGCGAGGAGGGCGTGGCCCGGGCCCTCGCCGAGCGGCCCGACGTGATCCTCATGGACGTGATCATGCCCAAGATGACGGGCTTTGAAGCGGTTCGCAAACTGCGTCAGGAGCCCTCCACAATGGACATCCCCATCATCATGGTGACCACCCGCGGCGAACCCATGAATGTCGAGGAAGGCTTCGAGAGCGGCGCCACCGACTACGTCACCAAGCCCATCGATTCTTTCGCGCTGCTGAGCAAGCTTCGCGACCAGCTCGGCGAGTAGGGGCAGGGCCATGACCACGCGAAAGAACGAGACCGAACCCACACCGTTTATCCAAAGGATCGGCGAGGACAACCGCCGTTATACCAAGGACCTCCTGATCGAAAACGAGAACCTGCGCTACCTCGTGGCCGCTTTGCGACAGGAGCGCCAGGAGCTGCTCGAGAAAGTCCACCTCACCGGCCCCCTTCTCGACGAACTCGAGAAGCTCCGGGAGGAGCAGGCCCGCCACCGTCGCGACCAGGAGAGGATTCAGAAGGAGATCGCGGAGATCGAAAGCCGCAACCGCCGCTTCTCCGAAGGGTATGTCGAGGTCGAGAAGCGCAACAACGACCTCATGAACCTCTATGTCGCAAGCTACCGGCTTCACGGGACGATGGACCGGCTCGAAGTCCTCGGGGTCATCCAGGAAATCGTCGCGAACCTCGTCGGTTGTGAGGAGAGCGCGATCTTCGAGGTCTCTCACGACGGCGGCGAACTCAAGCTCGTGGCCTCGGTCGGAATCGATGCCGGCGCGTTTGAAACCGTGCGCCTGGGCGAGGGTGACATCGGCAAGGTGGCGCTTGAAGGCGAAACCTTCGTGGCCGACGCGGGCGACGAAGGCCTTGCCGCGGGCTCGCCGGGCCTCACCGCCTGCATTCCCCTCAAGCTCAACGGAAAGGTGACGGGCGCCATCGCCCTCTTCCGGTTGCTTCCGCAGAAACCGACGCTCGAAAGCGTCGACCACGAGATGTTCGATCTTCTCGCCACCCACGCCGCCACCGCCCTTTACTGCACGAGCCTGCACGCCCGCCACGGATTCGCGGCCGCGAGGGATGGGGTCCGATGAGAAGCGCCCTCGCCCCTTCCCCGGTCCTCGAGGCGGAAGTCAAGAGCATCTACCTTCACCCGGGCCAGATGGTGACGTCCTCGACGCCGTGCTCGATCAGCACGATCCTCGGGTCCTGCGTCGCGGTTTGCGTCTGGGACGAGGAGAAAGGCGTCGGTGGCATGAACCACTTCCTGCTTCCGCACTTCGCGGGGCAGGGCGCTTCATCGGCGCGCTTCGGCAATGTTGCCATCGAGCAGTTGCTCGAGCGCCTCGAGCGGACGGGCGCCCGCCGGACCTTCATGCGGGCCAAGATCTTTGGTGGGGCCACCGTGGTCGAGGCCTTGCGCGGGGTGGGCGGCTCGCTGGGTCGATCGAACGTGGAACTCGCCCGGAAGCTCCTGGCCCACGCGGGAATCCAGGTGGTGGCCGAGGATGTCGAGGGTGCGTCCGGTCGGAAGCTCATCTTTCGCACCGACGACGGTTCGGCGCTGGTTCGCCTTCTCGCGGGAGTGCGACATGACGCCCGTTGACTACGACCTCGACGAGGTTCTGGAAACGTTTCTCGCGGAGACGAACGAACAGCTGGCCGAGATGGAAGAGGCGCTCGTGTCCCTCGAGTCACACACGGACGACGGCGAGGCCCTGCAGAGAATCTTCCGCGCCGCCCACACCCTCAAGGGCAACGCCTCGTCGATGGGCTATGCCGGCGCCGCCGAAATCGCGCACGTGGTGGAGGACGTGCTCGACCGGTTGCGCGCCCAATCGACCTCTCTCGATGCCGGAATGGTCACCGTCCTTTTGAAGGCGATCGACGCCCTTCGTTTCCTGGTGCCGGAAATCGCAGCGGGCCGCCTCGAGTCGCACCCCGCCCAGAACGAGTTGATCGCCGAGCTTGTCGCCGCCTCCGGCGCCGCCACGGCCCCGGCGCGGGGGTTCTCGACTCAGGATGACTCGACCACCCTGCCCGCACAGGCTTCCGCCCACCGCACCCTTCGGGTGGACCTGGGCCGCCTCGATCGCATGCTCGACCTGAGCGGCGAGATCGCGGTGGCGCAAGGCCGCCTGACCCAGATGCTCGCTGACGCGGGCATCGCTCAGGGAACCGAGGTCCTCGACGCCCAGCGCGACGCCAACCGGATCTTCCTGGATCTCCAGGAGGAAATCCTGCGCGCCCGCATGGTGCCGCTCGGCCCCACCTTCCGTCAGCACATACGCACGGTGCGCGACGCCGCGCAGGCCGCGGGCAAGTCGGTGCGCCTCGAGATCGAGGGCGAAGATGTCGAGGTCGACACCACGCTCGTCGAGCAGCTGCGCGGCCCGATCACCCACATGATCCGCAACGCCGTGGACCACGGGATCGAACGTCCCAACGTCCGGGCGACGCGCGACAAGGACCCGCGGGGCCGCATCACTCTGCGGGCCCGTCACGAGTCCGGGGGTGTGATCATCGAACTTGCCGATGACGGCGCGGGCCTCGATCGGGAAGGCATCGCCACCAAGGCGCGCGCTCGCGGCCTCGCCGCGAATCCGGAGACCATGGACGAGCGCGAACTCGTCCGTCTGATCTTCGAGCCCGGCTTCTCGACGAGCGAAACCGTCACCGAGCTTTCGGGCCGCGGCATCGGGATGGACGTGGTCCGCCGGAATGTCGAGGCCCTCCGCGGATCCATCGAGGTCCGCACCGTTCCCGGCCAGGGCACGGTGTTCTCGATCCACGTCCCCTTGACCGTGGCCATCATTCAGGGCTTTCTGATCGAGGCCGCGGACGAAATCTACGTCATTCCCCTGACCGCGATCGCGGAATGTGTGGACCTTCCCGCGGGCGGCGATGCCGAAGCGCGTTCCTCCATCATCAATCTGCGTGGCGAGCCCGTGCCATACCTGCGGCTTCGTCAGATCTTCGGTCTCGAGGGCGCTCCCGTCGCCCGGGAAAGCCTGGTCGTCGTGACTCACGCCGGACGACGGGCGGCCCTCGCGGTCGACCGGCTCGTCGGCGAAAGCCAGGTCGTGATCAAGCCGTTCGACCGGCTTCTGCGCGGCCTTCCCGGCATCGCCGGCTCGACCATCCTCGGCACCGGCCGGGTGGCCCTCATTCTCGATGTACCCGCACTCTTGAACTCGGCTCGCAAAGAGTCATAACCCAACCTGAAAGAAAACGAAGAAGACCATGAAAAACATAAGAATCGGAAAAAGACTCACCCTGGGCTTCGGCCTGGTTCTCATCATGACGGCGCTCGTCGCCGCCGCCGGCTACTGGGGGCTGCAGACCACGGGCGCCCTCGCCACACGCATCGTTCAGGTGGACTCACCCCTCGTGGAGCACTCGCAGCGGGCTCGCGCGAACACCCTCGGCGCCCGCCGCTTCGAGAAGGACTACTTCATGAACATCGGCTCCGCCGAAAAGCAGGCCGACTACCTCAAGAAGTGGGAAGACCAGATGACGCGCCTTAACGAGCGGCTCGATTCTCTGGAGACGCTGGCCGCGGCCGCGGACAAGGAAGCCATTCGGACCATGCGCAAGGACTCCCGGATTTACGCGGACGGGTTCAAGACCGTCCTCGGCCAGATCGCCGCGGGCAAGGTGAAGACCACCCAGGAAGCCAACGAAGCGATGGAGCCCTTCAAGGAACAGATCCGCGAGTTGGAGGACACCGCCTACGATTTCGCGGGCAAGCGCTCCGAAGAGATGAGCGTCCTCGACGCCGTGGTCGCGCAAACCGTCCGCAATACCGTGGCCACGATGCTCGCGATCATGGTGGCGGCGCTTGTCCTCAGTTCCGCGATCGGTCTCATGATCGGCCGGGGCATCACGGTTCCTCTCCAACAGGCCGTGCAGGTGGCCGAGAAGGTCGCCGAGGGTGATGTGGACGTGCACATCGAAGTGACGTCCCAGGACGAGACGGGCATGCTCCTCACCTCCCTCCAGAAGATGGTGGCTTCGATCAACGAGATGGTGGGCGCCGCGACCGCGGTGGCCAAGGGCGACCTGACCGTCAAGGTTCAGCCCAAGTCCGAACGCGACGCGCTTGGCAATGCCCTCGCGGAGATGACCGAGAAGCTCACCCAGACCATCACCGAAGTCCGCACCGGCGCCGTCGCCCTGACCTCGGCCTCAAGCCAGGTTTCGGCCACGTCTCAGGGCCTGGCCCAGGGCACGAGCGAACAGGCGGCCTCGGTCGAAGAGACCACCGCGAGCCTGCAGCAGATGAACGCCACCATCGGCCAGAACGCAGAGAACAGCAAGCATCTGGCGGAGATCGCGACGAGCGCGGCGCGCGGCGCCGGCGACAGCGCCCAGTCCGTGAACCGCACCGTCGAAGCGATGAGAGAGATCGCGGACAAGATCGGCATCGTCGATGAAATCGCGTACCAGACGAACCTCCTCGCCCTGAACGCGGCGATCGAGGCCGCTCGGGCGGGCGACCACGGCAAGGGATTCGCGGTGGTCGCGACCGAAGTGCGGAAGCTGGCGGAGCGCAGTCAGACTGCGGCCAAGGAGATCGGCGCCCTCGCGTCCACGAGCGTGAAGCTTGCGGAACATTCGGGCCGACTCCTGGGCGAGCTCGTGCCGAACGTCAAGAAGGCGGCGGAGATCATCGGCGAGGTGTCGTCGGCCTCGTCCGAGCAGTCGCAGGGCGTCAACCAGGTCAACCGGGCGATGACCCAGGTCGATGAAGTCACCCAGCGCACGGCCTCCGCGGCCGAGGAACTCTCCTCGACCGCCGAGGAGCTCGCGGCGCAGGCCGAGTCGTTGCAGCAGCTCATGGCGATCTTCCGGATCGGGGAAGACCTCGCTCTGGTCGCGGCTCCGAGCGCGAAGAAGTCGCGGCTGGCCCATCCGCACCACCCCCGCCGTCAGCCCAAGGCGACGCCTGCCCCAAGGGGCGCGGTGCTGCACGAAGCCAACGACGCCGAATACCGCGCGTTCTAGGGAACCCACATGGCCACCCTTGAAAGCGAAGACGCCGTTACCACGCAGTATCTGACGTTTGGCCTCGCCGAACAGGAGTACGCGATCGGCGTGCTCCGTGTGAAGGAGATCATCAAGCACGACACGGTGACCCAGGTGCCCGCCGCTCCGGCGTGGGTCCGGGGGGTCGTGAACCTCCGCGGCGGCGCGGTGCCCGTGGTGGACCTGGCCGTCAAGTTCGGAATGCCCGAACGACCGGTCACGCCCCGCACGTGCATCGTTGTGGTGGAAACGACCCTGAATGGCGAGGAGGCCGTCATGGGAATGATGGCCGACTCGGTGAACCAGGTGCTCGACCTTCCCCACGCCGATATCCAGCCCCCTCCCGCCTTCGGTACGAATGTCCGTGTGGACTACCTCAAGGGCATGGGGCGCATCGGAACGCGTTTCGTTCTGATGCTCGACGTGGACCGCGTTCTGGCCACCGACGAACTGATCGCGGCGCTCACCGTCGACCCGCTCTCCGAAGCCCCCGCGGTCGAGGCCCACTAATCCCATGTTCGCCGAGACGCAGACCGCATCCGTTTGGGAAAAGACCCGCCGCACCGTGAATCAGGAGGAGTTCAAGCTCTTTCAGTCCCTGATTCACCGCGAGGCCGGTATTCACCTCTCGGACGCGAAGAAGGCCCTCCTCGTGGGCCGGCTTTCGAGCCGGCTGCGGGAACTGCGTCTCGGCTCCCTCAAGGAGTACTACATCCATCTCACCGAGGTGGATCCTCTCGAGAAGATCCGGATGCTTGACCGGATCACGACCAACGAGACTCGCTTCTTCCGGGAGCCGCAGCAGTTCGAGTTCCTCGAGGAGAGGTTGATACCGAGGCTCAAGGCGGAGGCCCAGGCCGGACAAAGGCCTCGCCGCGTCCGCATCTGGAGCGCGGCGAGTTCGACGGGTGAAGAGGCCTACTCGCTCGCCATGGTGTTGCTGAGCCATCTGACGCCCGAGTCCTCGTGGACCATCGAGATCCTCGGAAGCGACCTGTCCACCCGCGTTCTCGACAAGGCCCGCGCTGCGGTCTGGCTCCTCGAACGCGCGGGAGACATACCCGAGCGTTACCTGAAGCGGTACATGCTTCGGGGCACGGGCATCCAGGAAGGAACGATGAAGGCCGGCCCGGAGGTCCGCGAACTCGTCCGATTCGACCGGATCAACCTCATGGACGAGGACTATCCGGTGACGGGGAAGTTCGATCTCATCTTCTGCCGCAACGTGCTCATCTACTTCGACGTTCCCACCAAGGAGAGGGTGGTCGACAATCTGCTCCGCCACCTGGAGCCGGACGGGCACCTCTTCCTGGGACACGCCGAGAGCATGCTCTCTATGTCGCACCGTCTGAAGCGCGTGGGTCCAACCATCTATCAGGAGATCGGTCCCGCGTCATGATTCCCAAAACCGCAGCGATTCCCGGCCGGCCCCTCCGCGTCCTCGTCGTTGACGACTCGGCCACCGTTCGCCAGGCCCTTGTCGCCATTCTGGGCCGCGACCCGATGTTCGAAGTGACGACGGCCGGCGATCCGGTGTTCGCGCTGGCCAAGATGGAACGGCTGCGGCCCGACGTCATTGTCACCGACATCGAAATGCCGCGCATGGACGGCCTCACGTTTCTGCGGCGCATCATGGCGACCGATCCGATTCCCACGATCATCTGTTCCGCACTCACCGGCGTCGCGGCGGACGCCGCCATCCTGGCTCTTGAAGAAGGAGCGATGGGCGTCGTCACCAAGCCCCGGCTCGGCGTCCGCGAATTTCTCGAGGACTCCGCGGTCACGCTCAAGGACGCCGTTCGCGGCGCGGCCCAGGCCCGCCGCGCGCGTTTCGCCCGCCGTCGTTCCCTGGCCCCGGGGAAACCGCTGAGTCCGGAGGCCCCGCATCCCGCCCGTTCCGCGGCGCGTTTCCCCGTCTCCGTAACCACACAGAAGGTCGTGGCCATCGGCGCCTCGACCGGAGGAACCGAGGCCTTGAGACTCATCCTCGAGGAGATGCCGCCCGATTGTCCCGGGATCGTGATTGTCCAGCACATGCCCGAGGGCTTCACCCGCGCGTTCGCCCAGCGGCTCGATCAGACCTGTCGGGTCGAAGTGAAGGAGGCCATGGACGGCGACCGGGTCCTGGAAGGCCGCGCTCTCATCGCGCCCGGCAATCGGCACCTGCGGCTGCGACGCTCCGGCGGCGTGTACTGCGTCGAGGTGACGGACGGCCCTCTCGTGTCCCGTCATCGACCCAGTGTCGACGTGCTCTTCCGGAGCGTGGCCGAATCCGCGGGCAAGAACGCGGTCGGCGTCATCATGACCGGCATGGGCGACGACGGGGCCGAGGGACTCTCCGAGATGAAGCGCGCCGGGGCCGCGACCATCGCCCAGGACGAAGCGAGCTGCATCGTCTTCGGGATGCCGCGCGAAGCCATCCTGCTCGGCGGGGTCGACGAAGTCGTGTCGCTCCCGGACATCCCCCAGCGCCTCTTGAGGCGCGCAAACCAGGGCGCGCCCCGCGCGGCCTTCGCACCGATCGCCATCCATCAACCACACTGAAGGACTCAAACATGTTCGTCAAGCTGTTCCTGACCGCGCTCGTCGTGGTCTCCGCTCCCCTCATGGCCTCGGCTCAGGCCAAGGATCCCGCCGTTTCCGCGCCTTCGCCCACTCCCGCCCCGGTGAAGGTCGGAACCACCCTGTTCACCGACTTCACCTACACGAGTTCGCCGACGGCAAAGGATGTCGACGCGAACACCGTGCGCACGAGCGCATTCGACGTGAGCCGCGCGTATATCAATGTGGCCGGCGGTCTCACTCCCCGGATCACGTTCCGGGTCACCGCGGACATCAAGCGCCTTACGAGTCCCTCCTCAGCCACGGCGACCTCGCTCGAAGGCAGCCAGTCCTTCCGCCTCAAGTACGCCTACGGCCAGATCGGCCTCGAAGGGTTCCTGCCCAAAGGCTCTTTTGTTCGGATCGGCGCTCAGCAGACGCCGTACATCGACTACGCGGAGGGTCTGTACCGCTACCGCTTTCAGGGAACGCAGATGGTCGAACGCGAGGGTTTCCTGAGCTCGTCCGACTTCGGCCTCACCACCCGCGTGAACCTGCCCTCAGAGTACGGCGATGTTCACTTCGGGGTCTATAACGGCGAGTCGTACGCGAAAGCCGAAGCCAACGACCGGAAGTCGTTCCAGATCCGCGCCACCTTGCGACCCATGCCCCGGCACACCGTCATGAAGGGACTGCGCATCACCGGGTTCTACAACGCCGACCGGTATCTCAAGGGCGCTCCCCGCAACCGGCTCGTTTTGAACGGCGCTTTCGAGCACAAATACGTGGTGCTCGGCACGGATCTGGTGCGGGCCACGGATCAGACCTCGGCGCGCGCCGCGCGCATCGAATCGACCGCCCTCACGGTCTGGGCGCGTCCACGGACCACGATGGGGATCGAGGGCCTCGTGCGCCACGACCGCTTCAAGCCGAACAAGTCCGTCGATGGCCGACGCCTCCGCACCATCGTGGGCGTGGCCTACTGGTTCAAGACCCAGTCCCCGGTGGCGGTGGCGCTCCTCGCCGACTACGAACGTGTGACCCACGCCGGCGCGCTCACCAAGCCGCGCGAGAGTCGCATCGCCTTGCACTCGCTCTTCACCTTCTGAGGAGGTTTGCCCTCGTCAAGGAGCCTCGAACAACTCGATCACCTCGTCGCTCGGTCCGAAGAACGTCGCCGAGGCGACCAGACCGAAGGGAGGGGAGTCGTAGCGCGCGGCGCCGATCGGCTTCCCGCCGAGACTCTTGATGCGCGCGGTGGCCTGCTCGAGGTTGTTGACCCGCAGGGACATCATCAGGGGACCGCGGCCCGGAGCTGCTG
>CAZBTT010000125.1:0-11098 GCA_964494295.1 uncultured Acidobacteriota bacterium | reverse complement strand
ATTCAAGTCGTCGGCCACGAAATTGCGTGAGGCCGCCGCCACGGCAGCGCTTCGACCCTTGAGCCCAAGATCCACGATGCCCTCCCCGTTACCCTGTTACTGGACGCTCTCGCCGGTCACGCGCTTCACCAGCCGGCCCGGGGCGAGGGACGCGTTCGCGGCGACGCCGTTGATCAACGCCAGCGTCTCGACCTTCACCGGTGAGTTCCAGTCCCGCGCGAGGTTCGCCATCGTCGTGGCCGATCGGACCGTCTCGATCTTCAACCGCATCGGCTGCGCCGAGAGGATCCGCTGGTCGGTGAGGCGGGAGAAACTCTTGATCCACGATCCGATGCTCGACCTGTAGGCGCCGTATCGGGCCTCGGTTGTGTAGCCAAGAAGCTGGAACGTATTCGCCCCATGCTTCACGAACGTCACCATTCCGACGATCACACCATTCTGCTGGTCCTGTACTTGAAACTGGAGCGACGCCGCAGGCAGACCGTTCACGTTGCCCCACTCCGTCGAGCCGGCTTGGATGCCCTCCTGCCGTGCGAAGGCCGCGGCCGCGGACTCCGGATCGCCCTGGGCCAGGGTCAGCTGCACGATCGCATCTTTGGAGGAAGGCATTGCGGACACCGCCTGCTTCGCGTTCTGGGTCGCCCAGTCCCGCGGAAAATTCATCCTGAACGCGAGATCGGGGTGATAGAAGGCCTCCTCGCGAAAGAAGCCTTCCCGCGGATTCTCCCCGAACATCATGCCGTCGAGCTGACGTATGAACTCCGGACGGCCCAGCCTGCTTCCCGAAGCACCCTGCTCCTGAATCGTCTTCTTCATGTCGGAAAGGCGGTTCGGGGGTGCGGGATGGGTGGCCAGCCAGTTCGGAAGTCGGTCGCCGCCCGCGGAGACGGTCACGCTGTCGAGCATGCGAAACACGTCGAGCATCCCTTCGGGGCTGTAGTCCTTCCTGACGATGTAGCGAAGGCCCAGCTCGTCCGACTGGCTCTCCTGATCCCGGCCGAACTTCAAGAACACCAGGCCGAACGCCGTGCTCAAGGCGTCCCCGCCCTGCCGGAGTGTGGGGGAAAGAATCATGCCCACACCGAGGCCCATGGCGCCGAGCATCTGCTTGCTCTGCGAGCTCGCCGAATGTCGCGCGGTGACGTGACCGATCTCGTGACCGAGCACTCCGGCGAGTTCGGCCTCCGAGTTCATGTGCGCGAGGATCCCGCGGGTGACGTAGATGTAGCCGCCGGGAAGAGCGAAAGCGTTGACCTGAGGATCATCGACGACGCGGAATGTCCAGGGCAGCGAGGGCCGCTCGGAGACCGCGGCGAGCGGACGAGCCACCGACTCCACATAGCGCTGGAGATTCTGGTCGGGGAAGTCGCCGTAGAGCGCGTGGAACTGCTCGTCGGCCTCCTTCCCCATCGCCGCTTCCTGGCCCTCGCTGACCAGCATGAGTTGCCGTTTCCCCGTCGCCGGGTTGGTCGCGCAACCGCCCAGCACGATGAGAGCGGCGATCGAAACGAAGCGGCGCGATTCGGCGTTGAGCATGTCAAGGAGTGTAGCGCCGCGAGGCGCAGCGCCCGCAACCGGACCGGTAGACTCCCGCCCCTGATGACACGCCCGCGCGGACCGTTGCCCGTCCTGCTCCTGGCCGCGTTCGGAACGTTCACAGGCCTGCTGATCCTCGAAGCCGGCGCCCGCGCGATGGCCGTGCGCGCGGAACGCCGCGAGGGCCGGCTCGACCGCGATCTGTCCCGGCTGGTGGGCCCAGGACCGGGATCGTTGGCAACCCTCGGCCAGATGATCCGCAAGTCGGAGAACCCGCGGATCGTCTACGAGCTTCGGCCCCGGCTCGATGTTGTCTTCGCGGGTGGGCGCGTCACCACGTCCGATGCCGGACATCGGGGGCTCGACGTTCTCCGCCCCAAGCCTGCCTCGACGTTTCGAGTGGTCGGCATCGGCGATTCCTATATGTTCGGCCAGGGCATTTCGGACGAAGAGACTTACCTCGCGCGCCTCGCTGAACCGGAGAACGATTTCCGGCCCGGCCGGCGGCTTGAAACGGTGAATCTCGCGGTTCCCGGTTTCAACACGGTCATGGAAGTTGAGATGCTCCGGGAACGGGGCGCGGCATTCGAGCCCGATCTGGTTCTCATCGAGATCGTCGGCAACGACCTCGATCTCCCGAACTTCCTGTGGAGCGCCGTCGACCCCTGGACGCCACGGCGATCATTCCTGCTCGACTTCGTCCGCTCGAGACTTGGGGCCGGCGCGATCTCAAAGCAGAGCGCGTCCGGCCTCTCCGAGGCTCCGCACGAATTCGATGCGGCAAACCAGACCTACGCTCGTGACGCCGAGCGTGTGCCCGACGCGTACCGCTCACTCGTGGGCCTCGACGCCTTTCGGACCGCGCTCAGAGATCTGGCGGAGTTCGGCCGCGCGCATGACGTCCCTGTCCTGGCTCTGACACATGGCGTGTGGTTCGAGGACGAGATGCTCGCGGCACTCAAGTCCAACGGCATACCTGTTCTCGTCCTGCGATCGGCCCTGCGACAACGGGCGCGGCAACTGGGCGCCCCCGACTATGGGCGTTCGCCCCTCGCTCTCTCCCCAAGCGACCTGCACCCCTCTGCCGCCGGCCATCAGGCGATCGCCGAGGAGTTGGCGGCCTGGCTCAAGACTGGGAGCTAGCCCCTTCGACACCCGGACGGAGCGCCGTCTGGTGGACAAGGAGCCCTGCTGGCGCGCAGGCTCCTAGAACACGAAACCGACCGAGCCCAGCCAGCCGTTCGCGGTGCCGCGATCAAGAGCCCGCCCCGTGGCCTTGTTCCTCTCGTAATTGACCTTCGCCACCCACTGCCGGGACGGCCGCCAGGCCAGGCCAAAAGTGACGCCGGTCTCGCGATTTCGTTCGAAGGCCGCGGTTGAGGGCGCGGGACCGTCGATGCGCACATGATCGTACTGGGCGACCAGGGTGAGACGCGGATCCTCGAAGTCGGGAGCCAGGCGGCGAAGAAAGTTGCCGCGCAGGTCGTAGCTTGCGCGCACGTAGTAGCCGCGCAGATGGCTGAGCTCGCTCGTTCCGCGCTCCGCGGTGAAATGATCGTATTCGCCGGTCAGACGCAGCGGGCCGATTTCCGTGCGCAGATCCGCGGCCCAGCCATTCAGCCGACGCTGGTCCTCGTCGTCATATCGGCCGGTGTACCCTGACAGTCCGGCCTCGAACGCCGCGCGGCGCTTGACCGCCAACCGGCCGACCACGGCCTTGTCGCCGTTGTTGTCGACTCCGAATCCCTGACGAGCCGCCCGGGTTCCGGCCGAGGTGATGTCCGCACCGAGCCCGGCCACGAGCGAGGCCTCGTATTCGACCAGCCAGGCCGTGCCGATGACCTTCCGTCCGGTGAGTTGGAGTCCGTTGTCTGTCCAGTCGGAGGGCGCCACCGCGTAAGACACGAGCGGCTTCCGAACCACGTCGCGCAGAGGCGCGAAGTGATCGACGTTCACATTGCCGAAGGGCACGAGAAGAACTCCGGTGCGCACCGAAAGCAGCGAGGCGAAGGAGTAGCTCACGTACGCCTGTTCGACCACGATCTCGCCGCCGCGGGGACCACCGACGCTGGCCGCCCGCTCGAACTCGATTTCCGCGAAGAAGCTCAACCGCGGATGCGGCCGGCCGGAGAGGACGATCTCGAACGCCTCCGCGTCGAGGATCGAATCGCGGCCGCTGTATTTCGTGGCCTGCAGCGTGCCATACACGGTGATCGTGGGTCGCCTGCGATCGTTCTCCGAGACCTGGTCGAGGGCCTCTCCCGTCTGCTTCACTTCCGCGGCGACCCGCGCCAGTTCGCTCTCAATGCGGGCCTGGCGCCGCTCGATTGCGGCGAGGCGCACCGCCAGGTCGGGCCCCGGCGAGCCGGCCGCTTCTTCGCGAAGCCGCTGCAATTCCTTGCGAAGGCTCTCCATCTCGAGACGCAGCTTCTCGAGTTCGGCCTGAAGCGCGCTCACCCTCTGGTCTCTCGCCGCCGTGGGGTCGGCCGGCTTCCCCTCTGAGGGCTTCTGCCCGGCGCGAACCGGACCCACACCGAGGGCAAGGGTAACCGCGAAGAGGATGGAACCGACGCACCGTTTCACAAGACCACCTCGATCTGAAGCCCCGGACTTGTCACACCGTTTCGATCGCGCAGGATCAGGGTGTAGCCCCCCAGGGGCAATTCGGGATCGCTCAACACGCTGACCCGCACCAGGCGCGGACTCACGAATTCGACCCGCAGAACACGAATCCCCGCGGCGGGACGGCGGCCCTGGAAGATGCTGGCGGTGACACCCTCGGGCAGGCCGTCTCCCCGGACCTCCAGCACCACGCTTTCGCCGCGGCGCAGTGTGCGCGGCGAGAGGCTGGTCGCCCTGACCTCCGCGGTAATGGGTTCCGCTGCGATCGTCGGCGCCGGAGTGGCCCTGACCGGAGCAGGTCGTGGGGGCTCGGGGGTGGGCAGCACCGGTGCAGGGGTCGATTCCGCGGGAGCGCTCGGAGTGGGCGAGGGTTCCGCCGCCATCGGACGGGAAGCCACCCTGGGGGATGCGGGCGTGGGCCTCGGAGTCGGTGGGAGGCGGCCAGGAGCAGGGCTGACCGCGGGTTCACCGGGCGGTGAGGCCGCTGGCTCCATGGGCGTGGGACCATTCGGAGTTTTCGTCGGCGCTGGTGACGCGCGGGGGCTCGTCATCGAACCGACCGGTTCGCTGGAAGGCGCGAGGGCGCGGCTCAATGCGAACAACACCAGAGCCACCACTCCAAGGCCGACGCCAATCCTCAATGGTTTCCGAACGGGTCGGGCCGGAGCGGGCGGCACCCTCTCAGGTGACGAGGGGACAGGAATGGCGCGGGTTTCGGGCGGCGGGCTCGATGGCGCGCCGGAGGCGTCGCGGGCCGCGGCGAGCAACGCCGCGAAGCCGTCGGGCCGCAACTCCGGGTTCTTGTGAAGACAAGCCATCAGGGTCTCGGCCAGGCGGCCAGGGAACTCCGGATGCGTCAGTCGGATGTCCGGTGGATTCACGCTCAGAACGTTCGTGAGAGTCGCGGCCACGGTCTTCGCGGCAAAGGGATTGACGCCCGTGAACATCTCGTAAAGAAGCACCCCGGCGGCGTAGAGATCGGACTGGGTCGAGTACGCCGCGTCCCCCAGGATCTCGGGAGCCATGTACTCGGGCGTCCCCATGACCGAACCCGTCGCCGTGAGCCTTTGAGCCGCGGCGCTCGCGATGCCGAAGTCCATGAGCTTGGCGTGGCCGCTCGGGAGAATCTGGACGTTCGACGGCTTGACGTCGCGGTGCAGAACACCGTTGTCGTGGGCATAGGCGAGCGCTTGACAGAGATCCTCGAGAACGACGAGCTGCTCGGCCCGGGAGTGCGGGTTCTTGATCCACGCGTCGAGTCCCTGCCCCTTCAGATATTCCATGACGAGAAACGGCTCGCTTCCGGAAAAGTCGAAGTCGAGCAGCGCGACAATGGCGGGGTGCGCCAAGCCGCCGATCACCCGCGCCTCGCGCAGAAAGCGCTCGCGAGCGGCCGGGTCCGCGCCTTTGATGATCTTGATCGCCACCCGGCGGCCGATGTAGGGGTCCTCAGCGAGATAGACCTCGCCCATGCCTCCCCGCCCCAGCAGTTCGATGACGGCGTACTTGCCGATTCTTTCGGGAATCATGAGGTCACGGGATGGCCGCGACGCCGAACGCGCGGTCCGGCTTCGATTGTACAAATCGTCCCACAGCGCGCGCGTGATTCATTTGCATTTGACGTCGGGGGGGAACCGCACCAGAATCCCCCCGCTACGGCGCGGGTAGTCGCCTTGCCCCTCTCACCCAAATGGAGACCCACATGACCTTTGCCCGAACCGCGGGAATCGCCGCACTGTCGCTCCTGCTCACCGCCTCTGTCGCGAGCGCTCAGAAGAAACCGGCGAAAGCCATCGCGACTCCCACGCCTCCGGCCCTGGCCGCGGTCAAGGCTGATCATTTCAAGGCCATGGAGTTCAGGAATATCGGCCCCGCGAACATGGGAGGCCGCGTCGACGACCTTGCGGTCGTCGAGTCGAACCCGACGACGTTCTATGTCGGCATGGCCTCGGCGGGAATCCTCAAGACCACGAACGGCGGCATTACGTTCGAGACGCTCTTCACCGACGAGGAGGTTTCATCCATAGGCGACGTGACGCTCGCGCCGTCCGATCCGTCAACCCTGTACGTGGGCACGGGAGAACCCAACAACCGGCAGTCGACCTCCTGGGGCGGCGGCGTGTACAAGAGCACCGACGCGGGCAAGACCTTCCAGTACATGGGACTCAAGGAGACTCAGTACATCGGCCGAATCGTCGTCCATCCGACAAACCCCGACGTCGCCTACGTCGCCGCGGTGGGCCGCCTTTACGGCCCGAACAAGGAGCGAGGCGTCTACAAGACCACTGACGGCGGCCGGACGTGGACGAACGTCAAGTTCCTCGATGAAGACACCGGCGTGATCGATATCGCGATGGACCCCGAAAGCCCGAACACTCTTTATGCGGGCTCCTATCAGCGTCGTCGGACGCCTTTCGGCTACAGCGGCGGCGGGCCCGGCGGCGGCCTGTTCAAGACCACGGACGGCGGCGCCACATGGAAGAAGCTGACGAACGGCCTGCCGAGCGAAGGCGACATGGGCCGCATCGGCGTCACCGTCTACCGGCGGGATCCGCGGATCGTGATGGCGCTGATCGAACATCGCACCGAGTTCGGCGTCTACCGCTCCGAGGACAAGGGCGAAACGTGGACCAAGCTCTCCAACAGCAATCCGCGCCCCTCGTACTACAGCAAGATCCACATCGATCCGAACAACGACCAGCGCATCTGGGTGCTCGGCGCCCAGATGTACAACTCCGAGGATGGCGGCCGGACCTGGCGGCAGAATCTGGTGCAGCGGATTCACGGCGACTACCACGCGCTTTGGATCAACCCCGCGAACTCGAACCACGTGATCAACGGCTCGGACGGCGGCATCCATCAGAGCCTCGATCGCGGCCGGACCTGGGAACACCTCAACGGCGTGCCCCTCGGTCAGTTCTATGAGGTCAACGCCGACAACCAGAAGCCTTACAACGTCTGCGGCGGCCTGCAGGACAACGGCACCTGGCACGGTCCTTCAAGGACGCTCGTTCGCGAGGGCATCCAGCTCAACGATTGGAAGACCATTGGCGGCGGCGATGGCTTCTTCTGCGTGATCGACCCCGTCGATCCGACGACCGTCTACACCGAGAGCCAGGACGGCAACATCTCGCGGGTGAACCTCAAGAACCTGGAGCGGAAGTCGATCCGACCCGCGCCGGCTGACCCGTCGGCCGAGAGGTATCGGTTCAACTGGAACTCCCCGATCCTGGTTTCCGCCTTCGACCACAACACTGTCTTCTACGGCGGCAACAAGTTCTTCATGTCGAAGGACCGCGGCGATTCGTGGACCGAAATCTCGGGTGACCTCACCAACAACGAAAAACGAGACGAGAAGACGATCTTCGGCAAGACCGCGAAGGAGTTCATGTCGAGGAACGACGGCGTCGTCCACTGGGGCACCGCGACCACCATCGCTCAGTCGCCGCTCAAGGCCGAGGTCCTCTGGTATGGCGCCGACGACGGGAATCTCCACGTCACCCAGGACATGGGAAAGACGTGGACGAAACTCACCGACAAGGTTCCGGGCGTTCCTAAAGGAACGTACGTGAGCCGAATCGAGCCGAGCCGGACCAACGCGGGCGCGGCTTACGTGACCTTCGACGGGCATCGCGCCGACGACTTCAAGCCCTACGCCTATTTCACCCCCGACTTCGGCGCGACCTGGAAGAACGTCACCGCGAACCTCCCCGCGGGCGGCACGGTGAGCGTGCTTCGCGAGCACCCGAAGAACCCCGATGCGCTTTTCGTCGGCACCGAGATGGGGCTCTGGGCCTCGTTCAACCGCGGCGGATCGTGGATGAAGGTCAAGAGCGGGCTGCCCACGATCCCGGTGGACGACATCTTCATCCACCAGAACGAGAACGACCTGATTCTCGCGACCCACGGGCGCAGCGTGTGGATCCTCGACAACATGTCGGCTCTCTCGGGCATGAGCGAAGCCGTGGCCGCCAAGCCGATTCATCTGTTCGAGAACAAAACCGGCATCCAGTGGCGCATCGCCGGGGTGGGCGCGGGCAACGGGCACAAGCCCTTCTACGGGCCCAATCCTCCAGACGGTGCCGCCATCCAGTACTGGTTGAAGGACGCGGCGGGCGACAAGGACGCGGTCACCATCACGATCTCGGACGCCGCGGGCAGCAAGGTTCGCGACATCGTGGGCACGAAGACCGCAGGCGTCAATCGCGTGATGTGGGATCTTCGCCACCAGCCTCCTCCGGCGGTTGAAGGCGCCGGTTTCGGCGGCGGCGCGGGCGGCGGAGGATTCGGCGGAGGCGGACCGCGCGGCCCGCTCGTGCCCCCGGGTCAATACACCGTGAAGGTCACGGCGGGCTCGCACACGTCCGACGCCCAGCCCATCACGGTCGAAGAGGACCCACGCATCCAACTAAGCGAGGCCGACCGGAAGGCCTGGTACGACATGCAGATGGCGATGGCGCGCCAGGCCCCGCAGCTCCAGATGGGCACGCGCACGATCACCCAACTCGGCACACAACTCCGCGAAGTGAAGACGCAGATCGGACGCAACCCACGAACGCCGGAGGCGCTCACCAAAGCCCTTCAAACGCTTCTCGACAAGGTCGAGGAACTGGGCGGACGTGAGGCGCCGGCCGAACCTCCAGGCTTCGCGGGCGCGCCGCTTGCCGATGCGCCGCAGACGATCCAGCAGAGGATCGGGTTCGGCGGCGGCGGCTTCGGCGGCGGCATGACTGAGGCGCCCACCGCGGCTCAGAAGGCGGCGTTCGAGCGTGGCCAGAAGATCCTCGCCGAGTTCTCGGAAACCGTTCGCGGCATCGTGATGACGGAGGTCCCGGCGTTGAACAAGATGCTGCTCGAAGCGGGCATCGGGCGTATCAGTGTTCAGGGCGGAGGTCCGGGCGGAGGCGGCCGGCGGCCGCCCGAGGAAGAACAGCAGTAAGACGAGTCCCGCCGGTCCGGCCGGGCTCGACGCGAACGTTCCCGCTTCGGGCCCGGCCTTTTCTTTACCAGCTAGGATCCCTCGGTCATGGCTCCCGGACTCGACGACGTCACTCTCAATCTCGACGCGAGTGCTAGGTCCGGTCTCTCGATCATTCTCGCGATGATGATGTTCAGCGTGGGCCTCGGTCTCTCCCTTGATGATTTTCGGCGAGTGCTTCGCCGCCCCGGCATCATCCTCTTCGGCACCGCGCTGCAGGTGATCGCTTTGCCCGCGCTCAGCTTTCTCCTGACCTTCGCGATCGCACCCACCGCGAGCATTGCCCTTGGAATGATGGTCGTGGCCGCCTGCCCGGGCGGCAACGCCTCAAATGTCCTCACCCAGGCGGCAAGAGGCGATGCGGCGCTGTCGGTTTCGCTGACCGCGGTGTCGAGCGCCCTCGCGGTGCTCACCACTCCCTTCAACATCATGTTCTGGGCCGGACTGCATCCGCGCACCTCGCACCTGCTCAGCGCGATCGGCCTCGACCGTTGGGCCTTCCTGTCCGAAACCGCGCTGACCCTTGGATTCCCGCTGGCCGCCGGGCTCTTCATGGCGGAGCGGATGTCGCCCGTGGCCGTGCGAATCAGGAAGCCGCTGCACACGCTCTCGCTGCTCGCGCTTGGAGGTTTCATCGTGGGCGCCCTGATCACCAACGGTTCTCCCCTCGCCCAGGCGGGCTGGTTCATCTTTCCCGTACTGGTGATCCAGGACGCGATGGCCCTGGCCCTCGGCTATGGCGCGGCGAGGTTCGCTGGCTTGCCGGACGCGGCTCAGCTGGCCTTCACGTTCGAGACCGGCATTCGCAACTCCGGACTCGGCCTCGTCATCCTGCTCGGCCATTTCAAAGGACTCGGTGGCGCGGCCTTGATCACCGCGGGCTGGGGCGTTTGGCATCTCATCTCGGGTGGTGCGCTCGCCGCGTGGTGGTCGCAGCGGACGCCCGTTCCCCCGACAACGACAACTGCTGCGACCGCAATCGAAACGGAGCCTCTGACATGACCTGGGACTTGAAGATCGTTGGCGGAAGTGTGGTCGACGGGACCGGCGCCCCCGCGTATGCCGCGAATGTCGCGGTGAAGGCTGGGCGAATCGTCGAGATCGGCAGGTGTGAAGGAGCCGCGGCGACAGTCATCAATGCCGAAGGAGCGATTGTCACGCCCGGTTTCGTCGATGTGCACACGCACTACGACGGGCAGGCGACGTGGGACGCGGACATGCTTCCATCCGCGCAGCACGGCGTCACCACCGCGATCATGGGTAACTGCGGCGTGGGCTTCG
Organism: uncultured Acidobacteriota bacterium; assembly: GCA_964494295.1. GTDB lineage: Bacteria > Acidobacteriota > Vicinamibacteria > Fen-336 > JAGNNV01 > JAGNNV01. The sequence continues at coordinate 681 of CAZBTT010000125.1, read as the reverse complement.
CGCCCGTGCACGACCGCGATCACCAACGGCTCATCGGTCTCATGGAAGGTGTCGAGGACATACCGGGCGCGGCACTCGCCGAGGGTCTGCGCTGGGGCTGGCAAAGTTTCCCCGACTACCTCGACGCTCTCGACTCCATGCCGCGCACGATCGACATCGGCGCCCAGATTCCTCACGATGCCTTGCGCCTTCATGTCATGGGCGAACGCGGAGCGGCGCAGGAGCCGGCAACACGAGATGACATCGCGTCCATGCGCGATCTGTGCCGCGAGGCTCTCGAGGCGGGTGCCATCGGCTTTTCGACGGGGCGCACCGACAATCATCGGACCATCGAAGGGAAGTGGACGCCGTCGTCGGAATCGGCCGTGGCAGAGCTTCAGGGCATCGCCGCGACGTTCGATGGTCTAAGTCACGGCGTGATCCAGGCGGTGTCCGACTTCGACATGCTCCGCGATCCGGCTCGGTTCGACGCGGAGTTCGATGTCCTCGAATCGATGGCGGCCGCCGCCGGCGGACGGCCGATGTCGATTTCGCTAATGGAGCGGGATCAAGCGCCCAACCAGTGGCGGCGGATTCTGGCGCGAGCCTCCGCTGCACAGGCGAAGGGAATCGACATGAAAGTGCAGGTCGCGGCCCGGCCGATCGGTCTGCTGCTCGGGCTCGATGCGACGTTCCATCCGT
>CAZBTT010000124.1:0-11109 GCA_964494295.1 uncultured Acidobacteriota bacterium | reverse complement strand
GATACCAGGGTTGGCAGCAGGGGATAGATCACCCGCGCGGTCTGCACACGGATGATGGTTGCGTCGCCATTCTTTTCAATCGAAAGATCCAAGGGTCTTCTCCTTCAAACAGATGAGGTCAGCCGTTCTCACCGGGGACCCTGCGCGCGGAGGGCCCGGGCCAGCTCCTCGCGACCCCGGTTGATGCGGCTCTTGATGGTTCCGACCGGGAGCGAGAGTCTCACGGCCATCTCTTCGTAGGCAAGGCCCTTGAGATCCCGCAGGACCACCGCTTCCCGGAGCTTCTCGGGAAGGCTCGCAAGACCGACGCGGAGAAACTCCTTCGCCTCCGAGGCCTCGATCGAACGCAGGGGGTCGGTTGTGGAAGGAGCCACGGCCATGTCGAAGGCGAGACCGTCGTCGACCATCGTTCGCTGCTCCCGTCGCGTCGAACGATAGTTGTCGATGCAGTGGTTTCGCGCGACCGAGGCCAGCCACTTCGAAAAATCCGCGGCCGGATCGAACTTGCCCAGATTCTTGAAGACGCGCAGGAAGATTTCCTGGGACAGGTCTTCGGCCCGATCATGGCGTCCGGTGAACTTGTAGGCGATGTTGAAGACGCGCCGACGATGCTTCGAGACGAGAAGTTCCCACGAGGCGCCATCCCCTTCGAGACACTTCGCGACCATGATCACGTCCTCGGGTTGCGGTTCAGTTCGGGTTTCGAGCACTTTGGGAGGAGTCTTCAAACGGGGCGCCCCATGGAAGATGGGCCTTCAGGTTTCAGCGAAGGGCGGGCCGTCCCGCCTCGGTCCACGCGGTATACCAGAAGCTGCCCGCATCGGCAGCCGCGTTCGAGAGAATCTCACCGAGAAGGCGCCCCGACCGCAACTCGAGCGCCTCGAAGTAGGCGCCGCCGTAGGACGATTTGCCCCGGTATGCGAGCCGGTCGGCATAGAGAATGTTGTCGACCCAGACATGGTTCCGGACCATGGCTCCAAATATGTAGTCACGCGGGTTCTCGAGCAGGCGGGCGGCCTCTGGATTGAGCTTCAGTCGGCCCTCCATGGTCTCCGCGAGTTGCGAGCTGAACCGCTTCTGGAGGCCCGGTTGATCGGTCTTCTGCCCGTCGAAATTCTCCGCGAGAGCCAGGGGGTTGTTGAGATCGGCGGCCAGGATCGCCACCGCGTCCGCTTCCTGCAGAATTCGCTCCTTGTCGCCGCTCTTGAAGGCCTCGACGAGACGTCCGTGAGCCTCAAGGAGCAGGAAGGGGAGGCGGCCCACTCTCCGGGAATCGGCCTTGGCCTTCGCCGCCGCCTCGTCCTGCGGCACGTCGACGAAGGGGAAGACCCCCACGAGGTCAAGGGCGAAGCGTCGCCCGTCGGGTCTTGCGGGAGGATCTTCGTCTGGTGTGAGGCTCGGCATCTCGTAGCGATGGTCCTCGAAAAACTTCTTCTGTGCTTTCGGCAGTGTGTCGATGGCCTTCCGGATCACCAGTCGATAAACGGCATCGCTCCAGGCAAAAGAGGTGGCGGGCAGGAGTGCAATCAGCAGGCAGGCCGCGCCGCGCGAGAGTTTCTTGACGTTCATGAATTCCTCCACAAGGGACAGAGCCGCTATTCTGCTCGCGCGACGGTGATTGCCCGAACTTCCCGGGCCCCCGCTCGAAGCAGGGTGTAGGCGCACTCTCGCAACGTCGCGCCGGTCGTGGCGACATCGTCGACCAGAACCACTACGGTGTTCAAGATCGCGCTCGGGTCCGCCACCGCAAACGCCCCCGCCATGTTCCGCCGGCGTTGCCGGGCCGAAAGATCGGTCTGGGAGGGGGTGTTCCTGACCCGGGCGAGGGCGGCGGAGACGGGCGTTCCGCTCAACCGCGCCACACCCCGGGCGAGGAGCCCGGCTTGATTGAAGCCACGCTCCGCGAGACGGTCCGCGTGGAGCGGCACGGCCAGCAGCACGTCTGCGTCATCGAGCACCCGCCGGCAAAGAGTTTTCTCGAAGACTCTCAGCGCAAGGCGATCCGCGGTTTTGTGTCTGCCGTGATACTTGAGGGCGACCACGCAGGCGCGAAGGGGACCGGCGTAAGGGCCGAGCGAGGCTCCCTGCGAAATCACCGAACGCCCCCTGCGGCACCGCCCGCACTCTGGATCAGGATGTTCGGCGGGGCAACCCGGGAGCGGCGCCCCGCAGCGCCGGCATTCGCCGCCAAGGGTCCGTGGCAGACGGTCCCAACACGCCGGACAAAGAGGCGGATCGTGCGCCGCGATCAGTCCCCCGCACGAGACGCACGGAGTGGGGAACAGTACCCCGGCGAGGGCGTCCCAGGTTTCGGTCCAGAAAAGCGTCAACCCGGGGGTGCCCCTGTCTTGCCTGACCCGTGACCTAGATCAGTCCCGCTTCGATCTTCTCCTGGCAACTCAGGCAGTGCTTGGCCCAGGGGACGGCCTCGAGGCGCTTCCGCTCGACATCGTCGCCGCAAACGACGCAGGCGCCGAACCGCTTCTCATCGATCCGGATGATCGCATCATCGATCATCTGGATCTCATCGCGCTCCTTGTTCGAGAGACTGAACAGGAACTCCTTGGTGTATGAGTTCGCGGCCTTGTCCACCGGGTCGTGAGAGGTGTCGGAGTCGACCAGCTTGCCCTGGGAGCGGGTCTTGTCATACCCCCGGGTGATATCGGTCTTCTGCTCGACGAGGCGCTTCCGGTAGATCTTGAGCGTCTTTGTGTCCATGTCCGATCTTCTCTCCTTTGATGTCTTCTTTCCACCGGAGGGTTCAGAGGAACCCTTCAGGCGATACCGAATCGTTTGCACTTCTCCCACAGCGACTTGCGGGAAATTCCGAGGATCCGAGCCGCATCCTCCTTGGTTCCCGCCGAGTTTTCGAGGACCCAGAGGATGTAGGCCCGCTCGACTTCCTTGAGCGTCGGCCGCTCCCGTCGAAACGAACGCACGACAGTATCAGGAGTCAGCATGTGCGCGGGAAGCGAGGCGGCGTCCATCAGCGGCCCGCCCTCGTGCCGCAGCGTGGCGCGTTCGATGGTGGACAGGAGTTCCCGCACGTTCCCCGGCCAGGAATAGGCCACAAGGATCTGTTGCGCCGCGTCGGAGAAGGCCGTCGCCTCGGTCTTTCCCCGCCGGCGTTCCGCAGCCAGGAAGGCGCTCGCGAGCGGCATGATGTCCTCGACCCGTTCACGAAGGGGAGGGAGGGGAATCGTGATCACCGACAGGCGGTGGTAGAGGTCGTCGCGGAACGTGCCAAGCGCGATCGCGTCCTTGAGCGAACCACGGGAAGTCGCGACGAAACGCACGTCGACGGCCCGTTCGCTGCTTTCCCCGAGACGCTGGATCATTCCGTCTTCGATGGTGCGGAGCAGTTTGGCCTGAATGGCCGGAGCGAGGTCCTCGATGTGGTCGAGGACCAGGGTGCCCCCATTCGCCCGCTCGATTCGGCCGCTCTGCGCTTCGAACGCGTGAGTGAATGCACCCCGGCCATGGCCGAAGAACTCGGAATCGGCCAGCGATTCGGCCAGGGCGCCGCAGGAGAGCACTTCGTAAGGCCCCTCACGCCGCGGTCCGAGTTCGTGCAGCGCCAGGGCGATACGACCCTTGCCGCAACCGGTCTCGCCTTCGATAACCACCGGGGCGGAAGCCGCAGCCATGCGCGGCAGCCAGGACTCGATCTCCCGCATGGTCTTCGAAATGGCGATCAGCGGCGTGGACTTCAATCCTTGACCTCTTCGCGCCGCGCGCCCCCCCACAGGCGTTCGAGGTCATAGAACTCGCGGCTTTTAGGGGTGAAGATGTGCACGACGAAGGGGCCGTAGTCCATCAGGATCCACTCGCGGCGCGGATAACCCTCGAGGTGTCGGGGCTTGACTCCATCAAGGCGGAGTTTCTCCTCGATGGCGTCGACGATCGCGACCACCTGTCGTTGGTTACGTGCGGTCGCGATCAGGAAACCGTCCGCGAGTCCGGAGCCATCGGCCAGTTCCAGGATCACGACGTTCTCGGCCTGCTTGGCGAGGGCGGCCGCGCCCGCGCTACGGCAGTATTCAATGGCGTTCACTTGTACAACCCTTTCTCATCGATGTAGAGCCGCACCGAATCGGGGGTGAGATAACGGATGGACCGGCCCGCACAGACCGCGCCCCTTATCCCCGTCGACGAGACGGAGAGACCCTCGAAAGCCACGGCTTCCGGCCCCGACGTTTCATCGGGGCGTGCGAGGACGCGGAGCTCAGCGAGCCGCCGGATTTCACCGATCTCGCGCCACTGGTCGAGGTCTTTCGCGGCGTCTGATCCGAGGATCAGGGTGAAGACGTTTCCCGGAGCACGACGCGTCAGGGTGCGGAGAGTGTCCACGGTGTAGCTTGGCGGCTCCCGCTCGAGTTCGCATGTTTCGACCTCGAACCGGGAATTGTCGATGGCAGCGAGCTGGAGCATGGCAAGACGGTCGTGATCCGAGGCGAAGCCGGGGCCCTTGAACGGAGATCGGCGAGCCGGCACAAGGAGGACTCGATCGAGCGTGAAGGCCTCGAGCGCCCACTCGGCGGCCCGGAGGTGGCCATAGTGAACCGGATCGAAGGAACCACCGAGAACACCGACGCGCATCGAAACCTCAGGCCTCCTCAGGCGGGGCTTGCAGCATCGAGGCGAGGTGTCGGGTCAGCTCCTTGAGCCCGGCGCCGGTCGCGGCCGAAACCTCAAAGAGCAGGAGGCCGTCCCGCTTCGCGATCGCCCGGATCTCGGGGAGGGGGTCGGTCTCCTCATGCGCCAGATCTCGCTTGCTCGCCACCAGCACCCGCGGGCGGCTGGAGAGATTCTCCGAAAATGCGTTCAACTCCCGACAGATGGTGTCGTAGTCCTCGGTCACGTCCCGGCCGGAGAGCCCGGAGGCGTCGATCACGTGCGCCAGCACTCGTGTTCGTTCGATATGGCGGAGAAAGTCGAGGCCGAGTCCAGCGCCGGTAGACGCTCCCTCGATGATTCCGGGCACGTCCGCGACCACGAAGTCGAAGTCGTCCCAGGACGCCATACCAAGAACCGGAGTGAGGGTTGTGAAGGGATAGTCGGCGATCTTGGGTTTGGCCGCGGAGATCTTCGAAAGGAGCGTGGACTTTCCGGCATTGGGCAGCCCCACAAGGCCCACGTCGGCCAGGAGCTTGAGATCCAGCCACAACCAATGTTCCTCACCGGCTTCACCGGGATCGGCATTTCGGGGCGCGCGGTTCATGTTGGAGAGGTAACTCTTGTTTCCGCGCCCGCCGCGCCCGCCTTTCGCGATCAAGAGCTCCTGTCCGTCCTCGATGACCTCGCCGAGGACAACATCCGTCCCTTCCTCGCGAACGATGGTTCCAAGCGGTACCTGGATGCGGGTATCTACGGCGTCGCGACCGGTTCGATTGCTGGGGCCGCCATGTCCGCCGCGCTTTGCGCGAAACTCCGTGTGGAAGCGCAGCGGCAGCAGGGTGTTCTGGTTCACCTGACCGACCAGGATGACGTCCCCGCCGGCCCCGCCGTTCCCGCCGTCGGGCCCGCCCATCGGGACGAAGGTCTCCCGCCGGAAACTGGAGCAGCCGCGACCGCCGTCACCGCCTTTTACGAATATCTTGACGCGGTCTACGAACACGATCGGAACCTGGACCGGAAGCTCTCAAGCCCTCGAAAGAGGGTGTGGCGGCGCTTCGGAAAGCGCTTAAGCCTCGACCGGAACGATGCTGATGAATCTCCCGCGGCCGCCATGGTCTTCGAAGCGCACATGGCCGCTGACCTTCGCGAAAACCGAGTGATCCTTGGCGAGTCCGGCGTTCTTTCCGGCGCGGAAAGAGGTGCCCTTCTGGCGGATGATGATGCTTCCGCCGGTGACGAGCTGTCCCCCGAAAGCCTTGACGCCGAGCCGCTGTGAGTTGGAATCGCGGCCGTTGCGGGACGATCCGCCGCCTTTATTGGTAGCCATGTTGTGGGAACTCCTTAGGCCTGCACGCCGTCGACGCGGACGGTGGTGAGGTACTGGCGGTGACCGCGAGTCTTCTTGTAGTGCTTGCGGTGCTTGAACTTGAAGACACGCACCTTGGCATCGCGGACCTGCGAGATGACGGTGGCGCTCACCGTGGCGCCCGAAACCGGGTTCCCGGCCGAGACGCCTTGATCGGTGCTGACGAGGAGAACGTCCGAGAACGTGATCTTGTCGCCGACATTGTTCTGGAGCCGATCGACCTGGAGCTTCGCTCCGGGTTCGGCGCGGTACTGTTTTCCGCCGGAGCGGACGATTGCGTAAACCAAGGTGGCCTCCGTACTGGACCCGAAATAGAGCCCGTGATTCTACCCCAACCGGTGTATTTCGGGGAGCAGGCCCCCAAAGTGCCTCGAAAAGGTCGGCGCGCTCTTAAAAGTCGTACCCGATCCAGAACTGGAATCGGGGCGAGGTGCTTCGCACTTTGAGGTCGGTGAGCCAGCTCCAGTCGAAGTGCATGGGCAGCCCGAGCATGAAGGCCTGGATCCCGACCCCGAACGAGGCGCGACCATCCACCAGCCGCCGGCCTTCAACGGGCTGACCGAAGAGCGGATCATTCACGAAGGAGACGCCCGGATCCTTGGTCCAGAACTTGAACGGCTCATCCGGATAGTGCGCGCCGCCCATGCCGCCGAACACGGTTCCGCGGACCGGACCCATCAGGCCGAGGGGCGTCAGCATCACGTCGATCAGGGGAATGCGCAGTTCGGCGGTAGCGAAGAAGCCCTTCGAACCGACGAAGGAGAGATACTCGTACCCGCGCATTTCCATGTTTCCGCCGAAGCCGAAAAGGCGCGGCTGATCCCCGGTCGAGGAGAAGCCGCGCACCCGAGTGGCGAGCAGCATGGACGTGCCGCCCACCCGCATGTACTTGCGGGCGTCGAACTCGATGGTGTTCCGGGCAATCATCGAACCGAGCTTGGGTGAATATTCGAACGAAAGGTTGATGGTCGAACCGGAGAGCGGACCAAACTCGCGGAAGCGCGTGGTTTCGCGGGTGTAGCCGATGCTCAACGGGATCGCGCTACCGCTATAGACGGGGACCTGCTGCCCGAGAAAACCGGCCTGCTGGATCACCTGCTGCTGGATTTGTGGATCGGCGTAGCCGGTCTTGATTCTCGAATAGCCGGCGGCGAGCGGGATCCGGTTGAATTTGTTGAGCGGGTAGATCGCGAAGCCGAGGGCCTGGGAGTAGCGCTCCGGTGTAAGGGCCCCGTCGCGGGTGTAGAGGGACGAGTACTGGTAGGGAGAGAAGTAGTAGTAGGTGAAGTCCGAAGCCGTGACCCCCCAGTTCCAGCGCGACGAGAGGTTCGCGTACTGAGCCGCGTAATTCCGGTACTCGCGGATGGAACTCGCGGTGAACAGGAACGTCTGGTCACCGAGAACATCCGTGAGCGCGACCTGCGAGCCGCCGAAGAAGTCGCCGTTTGAAGTGAAGCCCACGTTGAGAGGCGGGCGCCCTTCCAGGAACATGCCTTCGAAGAGGCGCTTGCGCCGCTTGTTCTCCGCGACCACCTGGTGGGTCACGTCGGGCTGAAAGTCGATGACCTCCGTTGGCGCGGTCGCGAGCGCCTGTTCCACTTCCTTCGCCGGCTCGGAGGGGTCAAGGGTGTAAAGCTGGTATTCACCCTTGAAATAGGTGATGAAGCCGATACGGTCGCCCTGTGCGGTCTTGAGGGGGGCCGGCGCCATGTTCCCGACCATGGCATCGGTGAACTGCTTGATCACGCCGGTCTTGATGTCGATGCTCCGGAGGTTGTAGATGCCGTCGTCCTCGTTGGACGAATAGAGGACCTCCGACCCGTCCGCCGAGAAATAGGGAGCGACGTCGGCGAACGGTCCGTAGGTCAGGTCGATCCGCCGGGACGGATTGCTGAGGGGAAACATGACGATCTTGTGGTTGCCGCTGACCCGCCGGTTGTAGACGACCAGCGTGCCGTCCGGAGAGATCCGCGGATTGGCGTCGAAGAAATCGTCCTGGGTGAGGTTTTTGTATTCCCCGGTTTCGAGATTGAGGAGGTAGATATCGGCCACGCCCTCGTTGGTGGCGGCGAAAAGGGCCTGCTTGCCATTTGGCAAAATCGAGGGAGACTCGACCTCGTCGAGGTCGATCGGGATCTTCTTCACCACGTCGCCGGTAAGGGGGGAGACGAGGAAGAGACTGCGCTTCTTGCCCGTGCGCCCGACAAAAGCGACAACGTCGCCCTTCGGGGAGAAATCGATGGTTCGGCCGGTGACAAAACCCTCGCCGGGGAAGGTCACATTCTCGTATCGACCCGTGTAGCCCTTGGTGAGGTTCTTGACCACCGAGCCGACCTTGGTCGACAGCATGACGATGTCCGCTTCGCCATCGTTGCGGTTGCCGGTGATCGCGGCGACGACTTCCCCGGAGGGGGAGGGGGCGAAGGCGTAGACCTGCGAGAAGGAGGTCTTCTCCTGGTCCGGCGAGATGTCCATGCCGTAGTCCGTGGGACGCTGGCGGTCACGGAAGGGCTTGAATTTCTCCTTGATCCACTTCTCGAAGGCTTCGTCGAACTCCTTTGGCGACATCCGGAACGTCTGCTGATAGATGTTGTCGTCCGAGGTGGCGATGATGCTCTTCCGGAGGGTGTAGAGAAACTGCCGGATTCCCTCTTTGCCGAACCGGGCCGCGATGAAATCGAAGACCGCGTGGCCGAGGTTGTAGTCGACCCGCCCGCCCGCCACCTGCATCTTGGACATGCGGGGGATCTGGTCGTTCAGGGCCGCGTCCCGCACCGTCATCAGGTCGTGCGAGTCCCAGTCTCCCCGGAGATAGTCGGCAAGACCCTCGTCGATCCAGAGGGGAATGCCGCGGGACACGATGCCTCGTGGGATGAGGTCGAACTCGAAGATGTGCGCGAGTTCGTGGGTGATGAGGCCCTGGAGCCGGTCGGGCGCGCCGTCCACCGGAATCACCATCCGGTTGCGCATGGGCTCGGAGAAGGCCTGGACACCCTCGGGAATGAAGTCCGGGAACAGATTGGTCTGTTCGAACTCCGAATGCGTCTTGTAGAAAACCACGGGGATCGATGACTGAATCTCGTGCTTGAGCTCCGAGGAGATGTGCTGGTAACTGCTCTCGAGATAAGAAACCAGGCGAGCCAGATGCTGTTCGAATTCGGGGTAGTAGTAGACCTCGAAATGAGGGCTCTTGTAGACACGCCAGGCGAACTTGTCGTAGTTCACCTTGTTCTTTCCGAAGTACGGGATGTACTGCGCGAACGCCATGGGCGCGGCCAGAGTCGCAAGCACCCACAGCGCGGTCAGGCGGAGGGGTCGTTTCATGAAGGTCATGGTCATCCTCAAAAGGGGCGCCGCCTAGGGAAGGAGAACCCGCGTCCCGCGGATTCTCTGGGGAGAAATCACGCCCAGGAAGTTCGGCAGGAGACGGTCCATGAGTTCGAAGTAGGAGGAAAGGGGCGAGACCTTTTGCTCTTCGCCATAAACCACCTCTTCGGAGAAACGTTCCTTGTGAAGGAGCCGTCCGGTGGCGCCGTCAATGAAGGAGAAGTCGGCGGAGAGAGAGAAGGCCTTGCGTTCGGCGTATCGGTTGCCCCGCACCTCCCGCACCCGCCCGCGGTTGTCTCGCACGAGCCCCGACTCCTGCTGGAACCCTGACCGGTTCTGCTCTTCGAACGTGAGTTTTCCGGTGACGATGAGGGGGTTCTGATACTCCTCGCCGAGTTTTCGCCAGAAGGCGCCATCCTGGAGGATCCGCTCGCCTTCGGCGCGATAGCGATCCCGATCCTCGCGGGTCACGCGGACATCCTCCGCGAGCTTGAAGGCTTTTGTGAGGGCCTGGTTGAGGGGCGGACGATCCGGCTCGATCACCTGAAGCTTCGACGCGGATCGCAGTTGATTCTGGAGAAGCCTGGATGTTTCGGGCGCCAGATCGATGCCCTCGTCCACGAGGTCAGTGACGAAACCGGCCACAAGCACGCGCCGGAATTTCGAGACGTCGAGTTTTGACTTGAGGGGCGTCTCGATCGGAACCTCGAGGGCGCTCGCGCACCCCGAGGCGAACATGATCGAGGCAAGAGCCGGAGCCAGGAGACGAAATGACGGCCTCATCGACGGTCCTCCAGGTTGTCGCCGGTGGGCGAGGGTGAAGGCGCCGGCGAGGACAAGGGCGCCGCCGCGGGCCGCGCGCCGGGCGTCTTCGCTTTTCGGTTCCGCTTCTCGTCGGCTTCGCGGAAGAGGTCGTAGTTCTGCTGAATGGAGAGGTTCTTCGGATCTAGCTGAAGAGCGCGCTCGTAGGCGGTTCGCGCCTTTTCAAATTCACCTTGCTGCTCCAGGGTCACGCCCAGGTTATTGAAAGCGGAGGCCGAGTCAGGGTTCAGGGAAGCAGCCTGCTCAAAACGAAATCGCGCCTCCTGCCACAGGCCGCGCCGGGCGACATCGATTCCAAACGCCACCACTTTCTTGGCGTCCTTTTCGTTATCGGCAAAAGCGGGTGCGGAGCAGACGACGAGACACACGGCGAATAAAGGAAGAAGGCGGAATCGCGTCATTTGGGAAAAGCGCTCCTTAATAGAAAGTCCGACGATATTAAGGCACGGCTCCTCGAACGCAGCAAAACGCAGGCCATCGCAAGGAGCCCGGGAGCATCGGTTTCCGCCTCGGTGTGTCCCGCGTCGTGGACACTTCCGAATCCGAAGTGGACGTTCGACGAGGCCCGCTTCAGAAGATCCGGAAGCTGACGGGCGCGTTCGCGATGGTGGCGACGGGCCGGCCGCCCTTGATCGCGGGGGAGAACACCCACTGGCGAACGGTCTGGATTGCCGCGTTGTCGAGCTGAGGGATGGACCGGAGCACGCGGGCCCGGCCCACCTTTCCGTCGATGCCGATGACAATCTCAAGGGTGACGACACCTTCGATCTTCTTGATGAAGGCTTCCTGCGGATAGACCGGACGAGTCTGTTTGAGGAGGCGCGGAGGTTGATCGTAGTCGAGCACAGGAGAGTCGCCGGTTCCCCCGATCACACCTCCGATCACGCCCCCAAGCGTGCCGCCGACCGTCCCTCCCTCCACACCGCCCGCCATTCCATCGATGGACAGTGCGGAGTGGTCGGAAAACCGCAGTCCAG
>CAZBTT010000123.1:0-11158 GCA_964494295.1 uncultured Acidobacteriota bacterium | reverse complement strand
CTCTATCCTCGGGCCAAACGCCAACTTCAGAAACCGGCTGAAATGGGGCGTTCTCAAACGGGTTTCTAGCAGGAGACCATCGAGAAGGGGCCGACGAAGCAACCCCATCCCCCCACTATCGGGCCTGGTAGTGGTCGGACGGGATTGCTTCGACCCTCGTCGAACGGATAGGGGTCTCGCAATGGGTGAGCGCCGAGCCTTACGCCGCTGAGGCCGTCCCGGCTCGGCGCTCGCCCACTTGCTGCCGCCAGAGGGCGTAGTACAGCCCTTTCATCGCCACCAGTTCTTCGTGGGCGCCCGACTCGACCACGCGGCCCAGTTCGAGGACGTGGATCATGTCGGCGTGCATGATGGTCGACAGGCGATGGGCGATCAGGACGGTCATCACATCCTTGTGTGTCGCCACATCGCGAATCGTCGTGGTGATCTCCTCCTCGGTGATCGAGTCGAGCGATGACGTCGCTTCGTCGAACACCAGGAGCCGTGGACGACGGAGCAGGGCGCGCGCGATCGACAACCTCTGCCGTTCTCCTCCCGACACCTTGACGCCGCCTTCACCGATGACGGTATCGAGCCCCTTCTCGGCGCGAGCCAGCAGGCTGTCGCAGGCCGCCCGCTTAAGGGCGTCGAGGCACTCGGCGTCGGTCGCGTCCGGCCGCACGAATTGAAGGTTCTCGCGGATCGTGCCCGAGAAAAGCTGCGTCTCCTGGGTCACGAACCCGATCTGTGCCCTCAAATGCGACAGGTCGACATCCTTGCCGTCGTTCCCGTTGTAGAGAATCCGCCCGCTCTCGGGCCGGTAGAGGCCGACCAGGAGCTTCACCAGGGTTGTCTTGCCCGACCCCGAGGGGCCCACGAACGCGATCGTCTTCCCCTTCGACAGCCCGAATGAGACCTCGGAAAGCGCGGGGGAAGCCCCGGTGAGATGCGTGAAGCTCACCTTCTCGAACTCCAGGCGGTCGAGGACGAAAGGCGGCACGGGGTTCGCGGGCAGGGGCTCCCCCGGCAGCTTCATCAGTTTCTCGAACCTCCCGAGCGACACCTCGGCGTCGCGGTACGCGGTGATCACGTTGCCGAGTTCCTGCAGCGGCCCGAAGATGAAGAATGAGTAGATCCACAACGCGAAGAACTGCCCGACCGTGATGTCGCGCGAGTAGATGAGGTAGAGCATCAGGAAGAGGATGCTGGTTCGCAGCGCGTTCACGACCGTCCCCTGGATGAACGACAGGCTGCGCAGATACCGGACTTTCTTCAGCTCGAGCACCAGGATCTTCGCAGTGGTGGAGTTGAGGCGCGAGATCTCCTGGGCGGCGAGGCCCAGGCTCTTCACCAGTTCGATGTTGCGCAACGACTCCGTGGTGGAACCCGCAAGCGCCGTGGTCTCGGCCACGATCTCCTTCTGCACTTCCTTGATCCGCTTCGAGAGAAGCGACACCATCCCCGCGAGGATCGGGATGGTCATGAAGTAGACCGGGGCGATGAGCCAGTAGACGCTGAGCGCGTAGATCATCACGAAGACCACGCCGATGAGCGTCTGATAGAGGATGTTGACCGCGGTGGAGATGAGTTTCTCGACGTCGGTCCGCACCTTCTGGAGCACGCCGAGCGTCTCTCCACTGCGCTGGTCTTCGAACAGCTGATACGGGAGGTTCAGCGAGTGCCGTACGCCATCCGCGTAGATCGCGGCTCCCACCCGCTGGGTGATCACGTTGATGAAATAGTCCTGGAAGTTCTTGGCCACCCGTGAAACGAAGGCCACACCCACGGCGGCGGCGAGAAGAGTCAACACGCCGCGGAAAAAAGAGCCGCGGTCGAGTTCGGCGTACTTCGTCGCATACTCGTCGATGACGTGCCGGAAGATCAGCGGATCGAGCAGCGAGAAGATCTGATTGATGGCCGCGAGCAGCAGGGCGAAGGCGACGAGGCCACGGTGGGGCTTCAGGTACGTCCAGAGGATCTTCAATGTGGGGGGATTGTAACGTCGCGCACCCGCGCGTCCAGCCGATTGGCGTAGGCTTCGCGCCGCATGAGATTCGCGGTGGTCGGTTCGGGCGGCGTGGGCGGCTATTTCGGGGGCCGGCTCGCGGAGGCAGGGCACGACGTCACGTTCCTGGCCCGCGGCGCGCATCTCCTGGCCATGCGCCAGGGGGGCCTCCGGGTCGAAAGCACCGAAGGCGACTTTGTCGTCGTCCCCGCGAAGGCGACTGACGACGCAGCCACGGTCGAGCCGGTGGACATTGTCCTGCTCGCGGTGAAGACCTGGCAGGTCAAGGACGCCGCGGTCCAGCTGCTGCCCATGTTGCGCGACGACAGCGCAGTCCTGACCCTCCAAAACGGGGTCGAGGCCCCCGACGAAGTCGCGGCCGTGTGCGGAGCAGGCCGGGTGATCCCCGGTGTCTGCCGGCTGATGAGCTACGTCGCCGAACCCGGTTTCATCCGGCACGCGGGCGTCACCCCGCGTGTGGAGTTTGGGGAGACCAACGGTCAGGAGTCGACGCGCATAGCGGCACTTCACGCAGCTCTCGACTCATGCAAGGGTGTGGTCGCGACGATTTCCGCGGACATCCAAACGGCGTTGTGGGACAAATTCCTCTTCATCGCACCGTTCAGCGCCGTGGGGGCGGTGACCCGAAGCCCGGCCGGGGTCTGGCGAAAGGTCCCCGAAACACGGGCGCTTCTGATCGCAGCCATGGGCGAGGTGGTGGCGCTGGCCCGGAGTCGCGGGGTCATCCTTCCCGAAGGCGCCATCGAAAAGACCCTCGGTTTCACCGACCGCCTGCCTGACGACGCAACCGCCTCGATGCAGCGCGACCTTCTCGACGGCAAGCCGTCCGAACTCGAGGCCCAGACCGGCGCTATCGTCCGCCTCGCAGCCCGGGCAGGTGTACCGGTCCCGGCCAACGCCTTCCTCTACGCCGCTCTCCTGCCGTCAGAGCGACGGGTCCGAGGGCTGTGACCGGCTCGTCCAAAAAGCCGTATCATTCACCAATCCCCCCGTCGTCGAGATTATTCAGTCGTCCGTCCGAGCAAGTAACAAGAGGACTCCGTCCGTGAGGATCAAGGGCACATCGATCGCGTCGTTCCTGAGCTTTCTCGAGGCCGAATATGGCCCGGGGAGGGTGAAGGAATTCGTCGCCTCCCTCGACTCGAATCTGAAGAAGAGGTGCGAGGGTCTGGTGCTCGCGTCGGCCTTCTACCCCGTGGAGGAACTCGAGTCGCTGGTCCGACTGGCCCGGACCCATTTCGGAGCTGATGAGTCTTTCTACGAGAGATCCGGCGCCCACAATGCGGTTTTTGGACTGGGCGGCGTGCACAAGGCGCTCCTCGCCCGGCCCACTCCCCTCGACTTCCTGAGGGCGGCCGAGCGTTCCTGGAGTCAATTCATGGACGAAGGCGGCGTGGACGCGACCGTGGTCGGCGATGGCAAGGTCCGGCTCAGGTTCGAGGGGATCCGCGGATCGGATGTCCGCTGCGCGCGCGCCACCGGTTTCCTCCATCGCTCGCTCGAGCTCGCGGGCGCGCGGGCGCTCGTGGTTCGAAAGACCTCGTGCACCCTCAGAGCGAACCCATTCTGTGAATGGCAGATCGTATGGGATGCCGTGTTGTCGCCCGCTTCAATGAGTCAGACCACCACGATCCGGCGTCCGATCGCCATTTAGCCAAGGGTCAGGACTTGTCCTCCGCCTCCTCGAACTTGAGCGACGCGGAGTTGACGCAGTAGCGCATTCCGCCCTTCTCACGCGGCCCGTCGGGAAAAAGGTGACCGAGGTGGGTATCGCAGCGAGCGCAATGAACCTCGGTTCGCGTCATGAGGAACTTGCGGTCGGTCTCCGTCTCGACGATGTTGGGATCGGCGGGCCGCGTGAAACTCGGCCAGCCCGTGCCCGAGTCGAACTTGTCGTCGGAGGCGAAGAGCGCCGCCCCGCAACCGATGCACCGGTACATCCCCTTGTCGTGATTGTCCCAGTACGCCCCGGTGAAGGCGCGTTCGGTTCCCTTCTCCCTCGCGACGTGAAACTGCTGCGGGGAGAGCATGGCCGCCCATTCCTCGGGAGTTCGCGTGATCTTCTTGTCTTGTGACATGGCGCGAGACTAATCCCTGGGACCCGACTACGCCTTCGGCGTCAGCTTCCTGAGCCGTCGTTCCGCCTCGTCGAACGTCTCCTTCTTCTTCGAAAACGCGAAACGAATCTGGGTGCGGCCCTTCTCGGGGTCCTGATAGAAGGACGATCCCGGGACGACCGCGACGCCGATCTCTTTCACGAGGTGTCTCGCGAAGTCGACGTCGTGGGTCCAGCCGAGCGGCCTCGTGTCGACGATGGTGTAGTAGGCGCCGCCGGGCTTGTAGACGGTGAAGCCGCAGGCGTCGAGGATGCCGAACATTCGGGTCCGGCGCTCCGCGTACTTGGCACTCAACTCGTCGTAGTACGACTGCGGCAGCGCGAGAGCCACAGCACCCGCGTCCTGAAGGGGCGCCGCGGCGCCCACGGTCAGAAAGTCGTGGACCTTGCGAATGGCGCCGGTGATCCATGAAGGCGCGATCGTCCACCCCACGCGCCACCCGGTGACGCTGTAGGTCTTGCTCATGCTGTTGATCGTGATCGTCCGGTCTTTCATGCCGGGCAGCGTCGCCATGGGGATGTGCACGTTGCCGTCGTAGAGGATGTGCTCGTAGATCTCGTCGGTCACCGCCACCACGTCGAACTCCTGGCACAACGACGCGATGAGGTTCAGCTCGTCGCGCGTGAACACCTTCCCCGTCGGGTTGTGGGGGGAATTCATGATGATGGCGCGTGTCTTGTTGGAGAAGGCCGCGCGAAGCTCGCCTGGATCGAACGACCAATCGGGCGTGCGAAGCGTGACGAACTTCGGCACGGCGCCGGCCAGGATGGCGTCCGGGCCGTAGTTCTCGTAGAAGGGCTCGAACGTGATCACCTCATCCCCGGGGTTGAGCAGCGCCATCATCGAGGCCACCATGGCCTCGGTGCCGCCGCAACACACCGTCACTTCCCGGTCCGCGTCCACCTTCACCCCATAGGACCGCTCGAACTTGGCCGCGATCGCCTGGCGGAGGTTCGGCGCGCCCCACGTCACGGCGTACTGGTTGATGTTCGCGGCGATGGCTCGGGACGCCGCTTCCTTCAACTCCTCGGGAGCAGGGAAATCTGGAAACCCCTGGGAGAGGTTCACGGCGCCGTGGGTGTTCGCAAGACGGGTCATCTCGCGAATCACCGACTCGGTGAAGCGCGCGGCCTTGTCGGAGGTGGAACGGTTCATAGGGGGTTGGGCTCGAGGCAGGGCTACTTGCGGGTCGGGACCGGCGAGGCCGCGGGCGGTGTTGCGGCGGGCCGCGCGGGCGCTGGGGGTGGGGGGGCAGGGGTCGGCGCCTGTCGCGCGGCCGGCGGCGCGTGCGCGCCAAGAGGCGGATCGTCGAGCCGGAAAGGACGGCAAAGACCGAGGTGGCCGGCCGCAGGGGTCTTTCCGTCGACGAGGATCACCACCCGCCGGACCGCCGAGAAGTGGTCCATGATGGTCGTCACGATCCCTTGAACCAGCATCGTCTCCTCGGCTGCGCCGAGCCCGCGGCCCACTTCGAGTTCCGCCGAAAAGTCGATGAACACCGTCCCCGACGACGCGTAGGCGGCATCCAGAACCCGGGTCCCCGGGGGGAGCAGCGGAAGCACCTCCGGGGCGCCGACACTCAGCTCGGCGGCTGCGGCCATCACCTGGCCGAGGAATCCGCGGACGTAGGGGACCTCTCGCTCGACCGCGCGCAATTCGGCCCCGCCAAGGCCGGGAAGGTGCAGCGTCAGTTTGAGCGTGGAGCCGGGAACGACCGTCTCGGTGGGCGGATGGTCCGGATCCGATCCGAGACCCTGACCTTCGTCCTCGTCATCCGCGGCGCCCGGGATCTCGCTGCGCAGAATCATCGACCACCAGGGCGAGGTGAGCGGCGCCGCGAACAGGAAGATCGAGAGGAGGACTGTCCACCAGGCCCAGCGGGGAAAACCCCGCGCAGGCGGAGTATCGGCGGTCGCGACCACGCGACGGAACTTCACGGGTTGGCGCGCAGAGTCGCGATGAAGCGGCCGAGGCCCTGGACAATCGCGTTGGTGATGCGAACCTGGTGGGCGTCGGAGAAGAGGAGCTTCTCCTCTTCCGGATTTGTGATGAAGCCCACCTCCACGAGTGCGGCCGGCATGGTGGCCCCGACCAGAACGCGGAACGGCGCTTGCTTCACCCCACGCGAACGAGAGAGCGCGGCCGCGGCGATTTCGGTGTGGAGACTCGAGGAAAGGCGCGAAGAGTTCTCGAGCTGCGCCGCCTGGGCCATGTCCCAGAGGATCAGGCCGACGTCCTTGTCGGCGGTCGGCGCGCGCTCGAGGATCGCGCCTTCCTGAATCGCGATCCGCCGGGCCTCGTCGTCGACCGCGGTGTAGGAGAGGAAGAACACTTCGGTGCCCTTGGCCGAGGCCACCCGGGAACCGTTCGCATGCAGGGAAATGAAGATGT
This sequence comes from uncultured Acidobacteriota bacterium, assembly GCA_964494295.1. GTDB lineage: Bacteria > Acidobacteriota > Vicinamibacteria > Fen-336 > JAGNNV01 > JAGNNV01. The sequence continues at coordinate 4,645 of CAZBTT010000123.1, read as the reverse complement.
CCGCGTTGAAGTTGTTCGCGATGGCCGCCCGCTCATCGAGGGGGACCTCGGTGTCGCCGTCTCGGGTCAGGTACGCCTGGATCGAAAGGGAGTCGACGGCCGCCGCGCGCAGTCTTCGGGCAAGGGCCAGGGTCACGTCCTTCTCGAACCGGCCGCCCGGCCCCTGGGCGCCCACGTCGCCGCCGCCGTGACCCGGATCGATCACGAGGACGATGGGCCGCGTGAACCCGGTGACCGGTGAAACCGATGGACGGGGCAGCGGAGTAGGCGCGGCCCCGGGGAGACCCGGGACAGGCGAAGGGGTGGGAGAGGCCGAGCTGTCGAAGGTCAGGGCGAGGTGCTGCGAGTCGCGCTCGGACGTCCGGACCGAACCGAACCGATCGCCGAGATCGAAGACGAGCCTCGGTGGAATCGCGCGTTCGAATCGGACCGACCCGACGATCCTTCCGGGCAGCGACTCGGCGATGAAGTCCGTCTCCATCACATCGGCCTGGAACGTCACCACCACGCGGCTTTGTTCCTTGCGGATGTCGTACGGGACGGGTTTGCTCAGCTCCACCGCGCTCTCGACCGTAGCGGCCTGAACGACGTTGGCGAGCCTGAGCCGGGGCGCGTCGTAAGAGCCGATGACGATCGCTCGATACGCCTCGCGGTAGCTCGCGGTCTGCCCGAGCGCCGCGCCGAGCACCGTGGCCGCCGAAGGCGGCGTCACGTAGGTGCGCTCCCCCACCACACGAACCGGTCCGGCCAGGGCGCGGAGCTGGCCGTCGGTGGTGAAGAGGCTCCTGCCGTTCTCGAGCGTCACCTCACGCCCGCGGGAACGAAGCGTGACCTTCGCGTCGCGCCCCTCGCGGGAGAACGAGATATCGAGGCCGCGCGCCGCATCCTCGAGCGCGATCTCGACGCCTTTGGGTCCATCGATGATCAGGACGGGCGTGCGCAGCGCGCCGCCGCCGGAAAGGACGACGACTTCGTCGGCGCACCACGCCGGCCGGGCACAAAGCGCCACGATCGAGGCCGCGAGGAACGCGAATCGGGGGTTACGTTTCAAGGCCTTGGCGAATGGGCTCAGAGGTTGGATCAGTCGTGACGGTGAACGGCATCGGGGCTGAAGGCGGGCAGGCAGACCGCGATGTACTCGGCGCCGTCGGGCCCGGGGGACGAATATCGCACCCATTCGCCGCGTTCGGCGATGACGGCCTGTCCCGCGGCCACGTCCATCGATCCCCCGGCGTACTCGACGCGAAGCATGCCGCTCAGCACCACGGTGTACTCGTCGAACTCCGGCGTCTGTTTCGGCTCGCTCCATCCGGAAGGCGACTTCATGTGGGCGACGCTCGCCGCGGACGTTTTTGAGTTCACCCGACCGATGTATTCGCGGATGATCTTGGGCGGCGTTCCGGCGGCTTCGATCTGTGTGGACTTTTCAATCAGTCTGGGCATGGTGGCCTGGGTACTCTATCGAAGTTCGTCCGCCGACCCGCCTTGGCTCAGGCCTCGGTCTCGACCGAGGCGCCGAGCGACTTCAGGCGCTCGACGAGGCCCTCGTAGCCACGCTCCACCGTCTCGAGGGGCGCGATCCGGCTCTCGCCATCGGCGGCGAGGGCGGCGGTGATGAGGGCCATTCCGGACCGGATGTCGCGGCTGTCGAGCGACCGGCCGCGGAGCATCCTCGGCCCATTGATCAGGATGCGGTGGGGGTCGCAGAGGAAGAGGTCCGCGCCCATGCCGGAGAGCTGGTCGAGGGCGAAAAGGCGAAGCTCGTAGAGCCAGTCGTGGATGAGCGTGGCGCCCGAAGCCTGGGTCGCGAGCACGGTCACGAGGCTCACCATGTCGCTTGGGAAGCCCGGCCACAAACCGGTGGTCACGCGATGGGCGGCGCGAAGCTGGCTCGGACGGACTTCCAGCTCGTCGCCGTTCGTCCGGCAGTTGAGCCCGAACTGGCGGAGGACCGCCACCACGGGCTCGAGATCTATCTCCGCAGCGCCGCTGATGACGACATGGCCGCGGGTCATCGCTCCCACCACCGCGAAGCTTCCGGCTTCGATGAAATCACCCGAGATCCGGTGCGTGATGCCGCGGAGCCTGGTGACGCCAGTGATCCGCAGCGTCGGAGAACCGATCCCCGAGACCTCGGCGCCCATCTTGGAGAGAAAACGCGCCAGCTCGCTCACGTGCGGCTCGCAGGCAGCGTGCCGGATTTCCGTGGTTCCCTTCGCGAGGGCCGCGGCGAGAAGGGCAGTCTCGGTCGCGGTGACCGAGGCTTCGAGCATGTAGAAGGACGCGGCCTTCAGTCCTTCCGGCGATTCGAACCCGCCGCCGGCCTCGCGAGGGCGCGCTCCGAGGGCCCGGAGGGCCGCGTGGTGTTGGTTCAGATTGCGCCGCGAGGGGAAATCGCCGCCGGGCGCGCCGAGGATGGCTTCCCCCTTGCGCGCCAGCAGCGGGCCGAGAAGGAGCACGGAGCCGCGAAGTTTTGCGACCAGATCCGTGCGTGGCTCGGTCGCCGTGATGTCGAGGGCGCGAATCCGAAGCGTCGATACCCCCTCCCATTTCACCGTGGCGCCGAGTGCGCGCAGCAGTTCGGCCATCACCTCGACATCCCGGATGCGCGGCACGTTCTCGAGAACGCACTCCTCATCGGTGAGCAGGCAGGCCGCGATCACCGGCAGCGCCGCGTTCTTGTTGCCGCCCACTCGCACGCGCCCGTTCAGGGGCTTGCCGCCCGTCACCACCAGTGTTGTCATCGGGCTGACTTTCTCAATCTCAATCGAAATCCCCAAGCCGCACGATTTCCTCGCGCAGCTCGATGCCGAAGGTCTCCTTCACCCGAAGGCGCGCCTCGTCGATCAGGGCCACCACATCGGCCGCGGTGGCGCCGCCCTCGTTCACGAAGAAGTTCGCGTGCACCGGAGAGACACGCGCTCCCCCCCGCTTGAAACCCTTGAGTCCCACCAGGTCGATCAGCGCCCCTGCCGAACACGGCACGCCTTCGGGCAAGCGGCGGCGCTGGTCCTCGGGGTTTTGAAAGATGCAACCGGCGCTGGGCAAGGCCAGAGGCTGAGTTCGTTTGCGAAAAGTCAGGGATTCCTTCGCGGTGGCGCGAAGAGCTGCGGGATCGGCCTCATGGACGCGGATCTCGACCCAGAGCAACGCCTCGCCGGTCTCTTGCAGGCGGCTGACGTCGTACGCGAAGCCGAGGCGCTCCACCGGCTCGATCACAATCTCGCCAGTGCGCGTCAACAGGCAGGCGCGCGTGACCACCTCGGACATCAGCCGCCCCTGAAAATGCGCGTTGCCATAGACCGCACCGCCAAGAGTTCCCGGCGTACCGGCCCAGGCTTCGAAGCCGCCAAGCCCATGGCCGATACACCAGCGCACCAGGCCGTTCACGGTCACTCCCCCTTCGACGCGAACCACGTCGGGCCCTTCCCGCGAAATCCGGCCGCCGTGAAAGCGAATCACCGTACCGCGCACGCCGAGGTCGCTCACCAGAACGTTCGAACCGCCGCCGAGGAATGTGATGGGCGTTCCCTCGCGCCTTTGGCCGGCGCACGCCGCCGCGGCCGCTTCGGCTCCCGAAACTTCGATCAGCTGGTCGGCGGTCCCGCCGATCCCGAAGGTTGTGAAATCAGCCAACGAATGAACCGCCCTCGGCAAAGTTCGGTGAGTCAAGGTTGGCAATTCTAAGAAACCGCCGGCCGGGCCCGTGAAATACTTCCTGGAATTCTTGGCAGGCTGTCGAATTTCGGCCCCCTGCTTCGTCGTGTGGATAGAGCGACACTCCGAAGGCACTCCCGCCCCGGGGTCAAAGCGCCCCAACACAACTACTTGAGAGGTACTCAGCATGCGAGTCATGGTTCTCGTCAAAGCGACTCCGGACAGCGAAGCGGGGGTGATGCCGCGCGAGGAGCTCTTCGCCGCGATGGGCAAATTCAACGAGGACCTCGTGAAGGCGGGAATCATGCTCGCCGGTGAGGGACTTCACCCAAGCTCGAAGGCGGCACGCGTGTTTTTCTCGGGCCCGAAGCGCACCGTGGTCGACGGTCCCTTCGCCGAAACCAAGGAGCTGGTCGCCGGCTTCTGGCTCTGGCAGGTGAAGTCGATGGAGGAGGCCATCGAGTGGGTGAAGCGCTGCCCCAACCCGATGAACGACGACTCCGTGATCGAGATCCGACGGGTCTACGAGACCGAGGACTTCGGCCCAGCCCTGACCCCCGAGCTGCGGGCCCAGGAAGACAGGCTCCGCGCCGAAACCGAACGGCTCGCCGCTTCGGGCCGAAAGTAGGCCCGCGGTCATGTTTGGAAAACCCTACGCTGAGTACATCCGCTTCCAAGCGCCGATCCTCATCGCCATGGCAATCGTGGGCCTGTTGCGCCTCGGGCTCTCGATCGCCGGCCAGCCGGACTCGATCGTGAGATTCGTTTCGGTCTCGGCAGTCGGATTCGCGGGCATCGTCTACTACGGCGTACGCGTGCGGCCTTCGGGCTTTGGCTCGTATCGCCATCTCCTGCCCCTCGTCTTCAACCAGGGCCTTGTCGCGAACGGGCTCGCCATCGTGGGGATCGGTCTCGCGGTGATGGGGATGCCGAATATCTACGACGTGCAGGAATTCCGCGGCCCGTTCGCCACCGCCGAGACCACACC
>CAZBTT010000122.1:2028-11186 GCA_964494295.1 uncultured Acidobacteriota bacterium | reverse complement strand
GCGCGCGTCGATCTCGTCCATCCGCTTCTGCATCTGGCCGATCACCGCGTCGTAGTGCTTGTGGCTGGCCGCGAAGTGTTCGGCGGTCCAGGTGACGAGGGCATTGTCGAGTTGAACCTGGTCGGAGTTGAACCGGATCTGCGCCTCGCGGTCCTTCTCTCGCGACCCATCCAGCAGAGATGCAATCGCCCGTGCGGGCTTCGCGGCCCCTGGTTGCCACGACTCGTTGACCGGCCGAAGGTCGGGAGGGGTCGGAGGATTCCAGACCGGAACCTCGGGCGTTTTCGCGCCGTCTTCGGCGGGCGTCACCGCGAGTGCGGGCCCGAGGACGCTCTCCGGGGTTCGGCCCACCGCATCGCCGCGCGCTCCCTCGACCGCGCGGTCGATCGCCGCAGCACTCCTGAGGCGTTCGAGTTCGAGTTCTTCTGGCGTCATCTGATGGTTCCGTGTTCGATTCTATGCGTCCGGTTTTCGCGCCACCGCGAACACGCTGGCCCCGATCGGCAGGTTGAACCAGCCCACGAGCCGCGCCTCGACCCCCAGCAGGCCGCCGAAGATCTTCTCGAAAATCGGCGGCAGAAGCGCTACATCCGAACCATGCCGATCGAAGAGTCGATCAAGGAAGCGCCTCGAAAGGAGAACCGGAAAGAGGAGAGAGTTCGCGTACGTCGAGCGGATGAGTCTGAGGCCCGCTCGGTCGAGAAGGCTCTCGACTTCGGCGCGCGTGTAGCGGTGTCGCGAATGCACCGCCTCGTCATGGGCGCCCCAGAGAATCTTGAGCGCGGGGACCTTCACGAGGATCAGACCCCCCGGCTTCAGAACACGCGCGAGTTCGCGAACCGCCTGAACGTCATCCTGGACCCAGGCGTGGTAGAGAACGTCGAACGAAGTGACGACATCGAAACTCGCATTCGCGTAAGGCAGACCGAGCAGGTTTCCCTGGATCACGCGCCCCCCGCGTCGCTGCGTGGTGATCACGGCGAGGGGCGAGAGATCAACGCCGTGGGTTTCGCCGAAGGCGGTCAGGTCCTGGAGGTTCCAGCCGGTGCCGCAGCCCGCGTCGAGGAGCCGTCGGGGTCGTTCTCCGCCCGCCTTGAGAAGCGGGGTCAGAAGCGCCCGTGCGATCCGCCGCATTCCGACGTACCACCACTGGACCCCTTCGAGGTCGGCCATCCGCCGATACTCTTCGGGGTTCACCGCCTCTTCGCCTCGTGGATCAGACGTTCGTACTCGACGATCACGCGATCGGCGATGCGTGGCCAGAGGAAAGGCTCGAGCAGCCGGGATGTCTCGGTCTTCATCCTTGCTATCTCCGCCGGTGCGTTTGCGAGGCGGACCATGGCCTTCGCGAGCGCCTCTACGTCACCCGGGTCGACGAGCAGGCCGTTCACACCATCCTTGACCTTGTCCGGTATTCCCCCGGCTCGAGTGGCGATCACGGGCAGGCCGTGGGCCATGGCTTCGAGGGTCACGAGCGAAGAACCCTCGAAACGCGTGGGGTGGAGGAAAACGTCGGAGGCGGCATAAAGCGCGTGCAGGGCCTGTTCCCCGACGCGGCCCGTGAAACGAACGTGGTCGCTGATCGAAGAGGCCGCGTCCCGGAGGGAAAGCCGGGACGGCCCTTCACCGACCACGAGCCACCCCCAGTCCGGGGGCAGGGAGGGGGCCGCGCGTTTGAGCGCCTCGAGCGAATCCGCGAAACCCTTGTACGACTCGATGCGTCCCACGGAGAGGAAAAGCGGCTGCCGCATCGACATCCACGGCAGAACCTCGAAGGTGAAGGGCATCGCGTCGTGGGGGGTAAGGGCTTCGAGTTCTTCGAGATCCACGCCGTTTGGAATCACCCGAACGCGTGCCGGATCGACGTCGAGGAGGCGCGGTACATCATCCTTTGTCGCCTCGTCGGTCGCGATCACGCAGTCGGCGAGCTGAGCCGCCTCTCTCGAGAGTTGCTTCAGCCGGCTCAGGGCGAGGGCCTTGAAGCCGCGCACGTGATGTTCCTCCATGCCCTGGGGGTTCATGACCAGCGGGGCCTTGAGGCTCTTGTCCTTCTGCCGCTCGCGACCGTAGCCTAGAGCGGTGAGGCCCTGCGCGTCCACGATGTCGATCTCGCCCGCGCGGACCCGGGCCGCCACCTCCTTGCCCATCAGTGTGCTGAACGTGGGGTAGTTGAAGGTGCGATCGAGGACGCGGCCATGCGGCCCAAGATGGAAACGCTGATACTTGATGGGGACCACGTACCCGGGGAAGGCCTCGGGGTTTTTGCCCGGTCGGGTGAAGAGCGTGACGTCCACGCCTTTCGCACGCAGGTGCTTCGCGAGCGAGTAGACGGCGCGTTCCATGCCGCCGGGCGGGTGGAGCGGATGAGCGCTGCGCGAAAGAAGGGCGACCCGCATCACTCCTCTCCCCGGTAGAGCGCTTCGTAGCGGGGGATGAGGGTCTCGGGGGAAAACGCGCGCGCGCGGATCACCGCCCCGTCCTTCAATCGTGATCGCACGCCCGGATCATGAACGATTCGGCCGAGTGCGTCGCCGAGCTCACCGATGTTTCGGGCGAGCAGACCGGAACGGTCGTTCTCGATCAACTCGGATGTGCCTCCGGTGTCCATCGCCGCGATCGGAGTTCCAAGGGCAAGGGCTTCGAGCAACACGCGGGAAAGGGGTTCCGGCCACTTCGATGGAAAGATCAAGGCCTCGGCCCGCTTCATGGCGCGAAGGACGTCGGCGCGCTCCGCCCAGCCGGGTGTTATGACCTCCACCTTTAGACGTGCCGCCTCTTCTGAAATCGCGCGTTGCTCCGAACCGCTGCCGAGGATGACCAGAGGCAGGAGCACCTTCGCTTGTGCGAAAGCGGGGATGAGGTCTTGAGCACCCTTGTTGGCCTCGAGTTTTCCGACGAACAGAACAAAGCGGTCGGGAAGAGGAATCGCGGGCGTCTGGTCAGCGATGGCATTCACCTCGCCGGCGTCCACGATATTCGGCAGGACGTGGACCGCCTCGATCTGCACCGCGCGGAGTTCGGCGGCGATCGCCTCGCTCACCGCGATCACGGCGTCCGCCTTTCGTAGCGCCGCTTGTTTCGACGAGAGGTCCCACTTCATGTAGGGAATGGCGGCGGGAGCGCTCAGGCGCGGAAGACGGCCGCCCATGCAGCGCCACATACCGCCGGTCGAACAAGCGGGACAAAGTTCGCCGCGCGATATGCGCGTGGACCAGAAACACACGGGCCAATGGTCGCGAACCGTCACCACCGTGCGCGGACGGGGCTCGAGAGCCAGGGCGCCGAGGGCGGAAAGGGAATGCTGGGCGTGGATGACGTCTGTGGCTTCACTGCGGGCGAGCGCTTTTCGGAACGTCTCCAGCATGCGCCCACGGCGAAGACCCCCGGTGATGCCCTCAAGACGCGTGACCGGAACACCGCCGTCGTCGTCGGGGCCAAGGGCGGTGGTCACCACCTTCACATCGTGACCGGCGCCCTTGAGTCCCAGGGCCAGCGCCCGCGTCGACCACCCGGCGCCTCCGGCCCTGGGCGGAAACACCTCGCTCACGAGTGTGATCTTCATGGCGTGCGCATCCCCATGAGAATCGACTCGACCTGGGCGGCGTGGGCGGCCCACGAGAACCGCGGCGCGCGGTCTCGCGCGTTCTTCGACATGACGAGCCGGTGGTCGCGATCCGCCGCCAGCGAAGCGATGACGCGCGCGAGATCCGCGGGATCGTTCTCCTTGAAGAAGACACCTTCCCGTCCCTCGCGCACGATCTCGTTGAGCGGCTGGACATCGAGGGTGATGGTGGGCACCCCGCTCGCGAGAGCCTCGAAGATCTTGAGGGGCGACCAGAAGAAACCGAGTTTCAAGGACCGCAGCCGGGAACGGTCGTAGGGAGCCACCGAGATGTCGGCGGAAGCCGTGACTTCGGGCATATCGCGGTAGGGCACGCGCCCGAGGGTTCGGCCCCGGAAATCGGTCGCGATGGCTGCCTTCTCGCCTCCCGCCAGCACAAAAAGCACATCGGTTCGATCCTTGAGGAGGCGAGCCGCGGCGCGAAGACTCGCGACACCGTGCCATGGCCGGTGCGAGCCGCTGAAAAGAACGACGGTGGTCTCGGGCGCGGCGCCCCAGCTTGCGCGCAACGCTTCGCTTCGGCGCGAGGGATGAAACGCTTCGACATTGGCGCCCCAGGTCACGGTATGGGTTTTCGTCCGCGCGAACTCCGGCACGATCTCCTTGATCGGCGCGATCAGCGCGGAGGCCGAGCGAACCAGGTTGTCTCGATAGGCCCGCATCGGACGAACGATGAGCAGGGCGTCGAGAACAGCCTTGAGGGATTCGTGGTGATCCACCACCGGCGAGTTGACCTCGAGAAGACTCGGAATCCGTGCCCTCTCCGCAGCGAGGATGCCCTCGCCCCCGAAGTTGTAGTAGCGCTCCATGAGGACGTCCGGCTTGAGGCGATCGATCAGCCCCGCGATCTGGGGCCGCGCCCGGAACCTGAAGAACCGATGTGATGGGGTCCAGCGAATGCGGTGGATTGTGTATCCGTCGCCGAGACTCGTCTCACCGCGATCCTGGACCACCGCGTGGACTTCATGGCCCCGCTTCGCGAGTTCGTGCGACACCTCGTGCACGTGGACGCTGCCGCCGGTCTCTCCGGGAAGCGTCTGATCCGACGCGACGTAGAGAATTCTCATCAGGAGCCGGTAGGGGTCAGGACTCCAAAAAATGGTCCGGTGCGGACCGAGCCGAAGAAGGCGACATCCAGCATGAGAACCCGGGTCAGGCCGCGGGCCAGAAAACGAGCCGAGGCCGAAGGCGCAGGCCGGCCGATCACGTGGCTCGCCGTCTTCCAATCGGGCGTCGCCACGGGAGTATTGGAGACCGCCGCTCTCTTGTGCCGGCGCTGCTCGATGACCTTGAGCGCGAGGTCCTCCACCACCGCCTTCGCGAACACGTTGTAGTACACCCGCTCCTGAACCTTGAGGCCTGCGGACTTCGCGATCTCGTCGAAATGTTCGTGCGAGCGGATGGCGTTGATGTGGTCGCTTTTTCGCATCGCCTCCTTGTCGGAATCGACGAGGCCCATCTTCCCGAGCCGCTTCGCGAACGTGTTCACGCCGCGCTGGAACGAGGCGATCTTCGATGACTCCATGGCGTGGGTGTAGACGAAGATCCGGCCGTCCTTGGAGACCGCTCGCCGGGCCTCCAGAAGCACCTCGCGCACCCCCGGCTCGTCGAGATGTTCGAGAACGTCGAGGGAATAGGCTCGCGAGGTGGCGCCGTTGCGGAAAGGAAGGCGGCGCAAATCGCCCACGACCAGGCTGACGGAATCGATCGCTGATTTGAGGAAGAAAGGCGCCATATCGACGCCGCACACCGAAGCGCCTTCCCTCGCGAAGTGCGTGGCGAACTTGCCCGCCCCGCTGCCCAGATCGAGGACGGTGTCGCCAGAGCGCAGTCCCAGCATCTTCGAGACCATCCGCGCCTTGACCCCCGCGGAGAGCACGGGCTGGCCCTCGCGAACACCTAGCCGCTCCTGGAACTCTTCATCCGCGTAGTGCGACACCCGGCCCACGTCGGTGCGGGGCAGCAGATCCACGTAGTCGCGGCCCGGACCAAACTGATACCGGGTCATGCAGCAGGAGCAGTAAAAGCCCTCGCCGCGATGCTCGAGCGCCCGTTTATTGGGTCCGCCACAAGCGCACGAAACACGCGCCGTGTACGAACTCTGGCAGACGTCATGGCCTCCAGTTTTGACCCCGCACTTCTCGCAACCCGCCTTGTCGAGACACACCGGGCAGGCGAACTGCTTCATCCAGTTGGGGTCGATCATCGCGTGCTCCGCACGAGCGCATCCGGATCGGTGAAGTAGAGCTTCGCCGTGTTGAGGATCCGCTTTGGAACCTCGGTGACCTGCCGGACGGCCACCCCTGGCCAGTCGAGCTGCTGACGATCCATGAGTTTCAAACCAAACTGCACCATGAGTGAGACGTTCCACCAGATAGCGAGAGCGACGACGATTTTCTGGGTTCGAGTTCGAACCGCCATCAAACCGAACGCGAAACCAATGACGAAGAGAACAGTCGAGTCCACGAAACGTCGCGACCCGAAAGCCCCCGCCTGATGCCAGGAGAGGACCGAACCGTTGATGTAGATCTGTGCCAGCAGAGCCACAGTCAGGAAGGCGCCCAGGGCGCCGAGCCGCCCGATGCTCCGGGCCAGACCGAAAAACGCCACGATGAGGAGAGGCGTCCACAACAAGAGCCCATGCCCTGGACTCACAAGAACGTCCACGAAATGCGGCGAGCCGAAGTCCATCTTCCTCTGGACGAGTTGCGTAGGCCCAAACGTGCCGTTCAATGCCTGGTACGCGAGGAGTTGCGGAATGAACGCGAGGAAGGTGGCGCCCAGCACGGACACGCCTCGTTCGAGGGAGCGTTTGACGTCGCCTTTCACAAGGCGCAGGCCGAGGTCGAGCCCCGGAGCGATGAGGAAGAGGGCCGCCTGTTCGCGGATCAGCATCGCGAGTCCCGCGCAAAACCCCAGCAGCACCCAGGCGAAGACGCTGTCTTTGTCCCTGGCCCGAAGCCAGAGGTAGAAGAGCAGCGAGACCGCGAAGATCGAGGGAGCATGGGCGAAGGCCGGGGCCACTGTCATGTAATAGAGCGCGGGGGTTCCGAACCACACGGCCAGAACCGCGGTGAGCGCCAGTCCCCCGGTCACTCCCAGATATCGCTTCAGCGCGTAGAAGGCGATCACGAAGCCGAGGATCGCGAGCAACGACGAGCCGTAGGCGACCGCCCCGGTGTAGGCGGGCGAAAAACCATCCGCGGGTCCTTTCAAGACGCCGTTCGTGACGAGGGTGTGCGCGACGAGGAAGAAGGGCGACCACACTACCGCCGAACCGATAGGCGCGAAGTTGATCGGCCGCCCCGTCTTGGGTTCCCGGCGATCGAGAAACGTCTCCTTGAACGCGGCAAGCCCCTGAGGATTGGCCCTGTAGAAGTGTTCGTATTCGTTCGTGAAGTCGAGATCGCGATCGAAGACCGCGGAACGGAGGTGGGAGTAGTACTCGATCTCGTCGGCGCCCCGGATCTTCGTGGAGACAAGAGCCAGGGTCACGAGACTCGCGATCAGGAAACCGATGATGGCGCCGCGGCTCATGCGGCCGCTCCGAGGAACTCTTCGATCCGTTCCGCGCGTCGGGCCCACGAATACTGCGTCGCCTTCTCGAAGGCCGCGCGGGCGAGGGCCAGCTGAAGGGAGCGATCGGAGAGCACTCGTTCGAGTGCGGTCGCCCAGGCCTCGATGTTCCCGGGCGCCACCACCAGACCGGTCTTTCCGTCCTCCACGATCTCTCGTGAAGCATCGGTGTCCGAGATCAGCAGAGGACGCCCCGCAGCCATGGCCTCGAAGGCCTTGATGGGAGAGGTGTGCTCCGAGGTCATGGCACTCTTCAGGAACGGCGCGGTGACGACGGTCGCCCGCGCCAGTTCGGCCGCTACGTCCTTCTGCGGCAACGACCCGAGGAAGCGGATCCGATCGCCGAGGCCCAGGCTTCTGGCGAGTTCCTGGATACGATCGAAATCGGTCTCGCCCTCGAGGCCGCCCACGACGACGAGTTCGCCGCGGCTCAGCCGCGCGAAGGCCTTGACGAGAATATCCACGCCCTTCCACGGATAGAGCTGGCCGGCGTAGACGACGCGGCCGGTTTCAGGCGGCGGCGTGAACATCCGGTCGCGCGGTGTGTCGCAGCCGTTTGGGACCACCGCGGTGCGCGGCCTCGCGCCGAAAAGCCGTTCGAAGGTGGTCAAGATGCCCTGGGTGGTGGCGATGAAACCGCGCGCCCCCGTCCACACGCGGCGCTCACGGTTCTCGATCCGGCGGCGCTTGGCAGCACTCGGCGGTTCCTTGAGGCCATAAAGCTGATGACGTTCGTCGTACATCACTGCTTCGACCGCGTGCGCCTCGTAGATGAGATTTGTGCAACCCACGCGCAGGAGAAGGTCAGCCAGTTGAAGGTCGCGGGTCAGAACGACGGCGCCTTTTCGGGAAGAGCGCCGGCCCAGCAAGAGCGCCTGGGTCAGGTAACGCAGGCGAGGAATGAAGGACGAATTCGGCGCGTGGCCGACCTCCAGGCGATCCACGTGAAGACGAGGGGTTGGATCCACGCCGAACTCGGAGAGGATCTCTCCGGTGGGTCTTGGGTCGGAATGTCGCACGACCAGACGAACGTCACGCCCGCGCGCGGCCAGGGCGTGGGCCGTCTTCACCACTTGAATCCCGTTTGCTCGCGGCGAAGGGAAGCGGATGTCCGAGAAGAGGAGAATCGGCGCGCGCGCGGTCACGGCTTCTCCAGAACACATTCGATCTGCGACACCATCACGTCGCCCAGAACGGGGACTTCGAGGAAGAGGCTTCGCAGAAACGACGGCACGGCGCGCCGGAAGAAACCACTCACGTAGCGCTGTTCCGAGATGAGGCGGAAGGGCGAACCCGCGATCCACGAGGACATGCCGCGCAGCGTCACCGGCGTGAGCAGATCGTCTTCCTTCTCGCGGCCGGACTGCGCGAGCTGTACGAATGTGTTGGCGCTTGCCCTCTCGCTCAACGTCCAGGGCGCCTTCGCGGCGAGGAAAACGAACGTGCGGAAAGCGAGACGGCGACCGAGAAACAGGTGGATGGGGACGGGCACGCGCAGCCGCGGCAGATGGGCCCCGGCGAGGGAAAGAGTGGGCGCGGTTGAAAGATAGAAACGCCCGCCGCGTTTGAGGACCCGGGCGCACTCGGCGATGTAGACCTCGGCCGACGGGAGATGTTCGATGACCGAATGCGAAAGAACCACATCGAACGACTCGTTCGCGTAGGGGAGCTTGAGGCCATCGCCCTGGACGAATGCGACGTTTTTGACTCGCTTCTCCCGGGCCAGCTTGGTTCCGGAGTTGGAGAAACGCGGCGAGAGATCGAGACCGGTCGCGAAGGCGACCTCCTCGGCGATCGAAATCGCGGTGCCGCCGCTGCCGCAACCCGCGTCGAGCACCCGGCCCTTCAGTTTCACGCCCGACCGCTCGACCGACTGGATCACCTTCGAGCTGCGGAGGTATTCGAAGACGGCGTAGTCGTATTCGCTGCGAAAGCGAATTTCACCCGCGGCACGAATGGG
>CAZBTT010000122.1:0-2018 GCA_964494295.1 uncultured Acidobacteriota bacterium | reverse complement strand
ATCCGTCTCATCGGGCTTTTTCGTATATCTCGCAGTAGCGATCGACGAGCCCGCGAAGAGAGAAACGCTCGTCGATAACCCGGGAGGTGTTTTCGCTGATCCGCCGATTTTCTCGCAATGAGGCGGCAATGCCATCGGACAGGGCCTGGGGGTTCTCCTTCGCCACGATCCGGAGGTCGTCGGGGAACATCGCGCCAAGCTCCAGGCCGCCAGGGTTGTCGGTCGAAACCACGCGGGTGCCGCAGGCGAGAGCCTCGAGAACCACGGTCGGAGTCGCCTCGAGGCGCGAGGAGAGAACAAAGAGGTCGGCGGCGGCATGGAGTCTCGCCACGTCGTGATTGGGAACCAGGCCAAGGAAACGCACGCGGGGCGAAATCCCGAGTTCGATCGCGAGGTGCTCCAGCCTCTCGCGTTCCTCGCCCGAACCCGCGATCACCAGCTTCGCGCGGAACTCGGCAGGGTCGAGCAGAGCGAAGGCGCGCAGCAGCGTCTCGTGGTCGGCCAGGGGATGCAAACGCTTCACATTGAAGAGCAGGGACTCACCCGAACCGACAAGAGGCGCCCGCACCGCCTCGCGTTCCGGAGGACCGAGCGGCGAGAACATCAGGTCGACGGCGGGGTAAACGACGGATGCTTCCCGGATCGGGACATTCAGTTCGCGGGCGCGGGTGAGAAGGCCGGCGCTGTAGAAGGTCGTGTGAGCGGCCTGCCGGTTGAGTCTGCGGAAGGCTCGGTTCTTCCCGTCGTGGTGCCAGATCTCGGTGCCGTAGTGGGTGAGGACGTACGGCTTGCCTTGTCGCACGGCGAGTCGCGCTGCGACCTGATTCATCCAGGTGTTCGAGTGGATGTGGACCACATCCGCTGCGTCGATCAGCGGAAGCGCTTTGCGCCGGGTTTCAAGCGCCTCGAGCAATTGAGGGATGCGGGTCACCCGGAAACCGGTTCGGCGGGTTACGTAGGCCGTGTTCTCGCGGGCGGGATCGTTCGTCTTGAAAGTCAGGAAGGAAACCGAGTGCCGGCGCTTCGTGAGTTCGAGTCCGAGGACGTGAGGCAGGAGGGCGTTCGCCGCCTGATAAGGCGGCAGATGCGGCGTGACCATGAGAATCCTCAACGGGTCGGCCGTGGGAGAGGCAAAGCGCTCGCGGCTTCGGCGTAGGTGACGCCGCGCGCTTCGAGCCGCTTCATCACATGCTCGAACACGCTCGAAAGCCGTGAGAAGAAACGATCGACGTCGTCGTCGCTCTTGTTGTAGGGCGACCCGCCGGGCACGAGTTCGCTTGAGTGAAACAGCATGTTGAGCGTGGGCACGCCTCGGGCCACGAGAGTGCTCGCGAGGGCCTTCGCGTCTTCGACACTCGAATAGGAAGGGCGGAGCCAGACCGCCCGAAGGCCAAGACGTTTGAAGTAACCCCGCCACGGTATCGCAGGCATCGCAGTGAAACGGGACTCGAGCGATTTCGGGAGCCAGGGCGAAGTAGCGGAGGAAACCGGTATCTCGAGCACCTGGGAGTTTCCGGCAACCCGCACATCCTCGTGGCTGGGCCAGTAAGGGAAAACCGGCGCGCCCGCGAAGGAAGGTCCGCCCTTGCGCGTCTCGTTGAAGAGAGGATCGACGCTGGTATCGACGCGATAGCCGAGCTTCTCGAGAATCCGCAACGATCGGATATCGAAACCATGTCGCCCGGCCCGATAACTCACCGGCCGGACACCGAGCGACGACTCGATCGCGGACGTGAGTTCGCCCAACTGGGCCTCGAGTGAAGCGTCGTCCAGCTGGCTGGGATAGCGACCGATCAGGTCCTCCTCGCGGTAAGGCGGCGAACTCCAGGGATGGAGGTGCGCCCCGATCTCACATCGGCCAGAAGCCGCCAGGTCACGGAGGATGGAGCGGGCCGGCTCGCGCGTCGCCATTTCGTGGGTGACGAGGTAGGACGGCCGAACTTCGAAGGCCTCGCAAACGGCCTGCAGACGGGGAAGGGCACGCGCGTTCTCGACGGAAAGCCGCTTTCGACCTTCAA
>CAZBTT010000121.1:0-11187 GCA_964494295.1 uncultured Acidobacteriota bacterium | reverse complement strand
GTCGGGCTTGTTGAGGTCGCCGAAGACGATGGCCTGGGTCGGGCAGACCTGCTGGCAGGCGGTCTTGATCTCGCCGTCCGCGATCTCCCGGTTTTCGTTGCGCGAGTTGATGCGCGCCTCGGAGACCCGCTGGACGCAGTACGTGCACTTCTCCATGACGCCGCGGCTTCGCACCGTGACGTCGGGGTTCTTCTGGAGCTTGATGCTCTCCTGGTCCCAGTCGGAATAGAGGAAGAAGTTGAAGCGGCGGACCTTGTAGGCGCAGTTGTTGGCGCAGTACCGCGTTCCCACGCAGCGGTTGTAGACCATGTCGTTCAGGCCTTCGTCGCTGTGCGTGGTGGCGGCGACCGGGCAGACGACCTCGCAGCTCGCGTTCTCGCACTGCATGCAGGGAACCGGCTGATGGTGAACCGCGGGCGATTCCGACTCGCCTTCGAAGTAGCGGTCGACCCGAAGCCACTGCATTTCACGGCCGCGCATCACCTGCTCTTTGCCGACAACCGCGATGTTGTTCTCGCTCTGGCAGGCGGTGATGCAGGCGTTGCAGCCGATGCAGGCGGAAAGGTCGATCGACATCCCCCACTTGTTGCCGTTGTAGGGATGAGGCGGATACAGTGACGGCTGCGGCCCCTGCCCCTTGGCCACCTGGGCGAAGGCCGGGTTCGCCTTGAACTGCTCGAAGCTGCCGGTGCGGATCAGGTGGCGGTCGGAAGCTTCTTCCATGCCCCAATGGTCCTGCGTGCAGCCCATGGCGTACTTCGTGCCCTCGCGGGTGATCGAACCGCCGGAGCGGAACCAGAGGGAGGCGGAACTGCGAAGCGGCTGGACATCGACGCCGACGCCCTGGCCCACTTTGCCGGCGCGCTTGCGCCCTGCGCCGAGATGGACGGTGACGGTGTCATCGGGGTGGCCAGGAACCACCCACGCCGGGATGGAGACGGCGGCGCCGCCTACCTTCAAGCTGACTCGCTCGACCCAGGTGCCGCGCGCCGAACCTTCGGGCGAGGGAACGCCAAGGCGCGTCGCCGTCTTCGGCGAAAGCAGGGCCGCGTTGTCCCAGGTGAGCCGGGTGAGCGGCTTGGGAAGCTCCTGCATCCAGCCGTTGTTGGCGTAGCGGCCGTCAAGTACGTTCGGGTCGAGGCGGAAGGCGATGTCGAGATCGCCCTGATTCGACGCGGGTTTCGTCTGCATCCACGGACCGGCGGCGGTTTTCGCCACGATCTTCGGCAAAGCGGAAGCGGGCAGGACGCCATCGTGAACCACGCGGCGCCAGGAGGCCTCGAAGTTCGCGGCGACGGGTATTCGCAGGCGCCACGCGGCGCGGACGATCTCGTAGCCGGTGGTGGTGGAATCGCCGAGCAGCATCTGCACGAGTTCGTGGGCGCTCTTGCTGTCGTAGAGCGGGGCGATGAGAGGCTGCTGAACCGAGAGTGTGCCGTCAAACGCACGGGCGTCGCTCCACGCTTCGAGCGCGTGGGCCTCGGGCAGGTGCCAGTGGCAGAGTTCGGAGGTCTCGTCGTCGAACTGACCGAGGTGAACGCGGAGCGCGACCTTGGCCTGATCCTTGAGAGCTGCGGCAAAACCGCTGTCGGGAGAAGACGTGGCGACCGGGTTGCCGCCGACGATGAAAAGGGCGTCCACCTTGCCCGCGGCCATGTCGGCGGCCAGGGCGTCGATCGAGTTTTCCGCTGAAGGCGGATTCGCCTCGACGGGTTCGGTAAGAACGACCGCGGCGCCGAGACTGCCAAGTTTCTCGTTGATCGCGTAAGCGAGGGCGTGAACGAACGCGGGTTGCGACTCGCCCACCATCACCATGCTGCGGGCGGGACGCGCCTTGACGTCTTTGATCATCGCGGCGACGATGGACTTCGCGGTTGCCGACGCGGGCATGGCGCCCTTCTCGACGGGCAGGCCCAGCTCGAACGCAAGTTCGCGCGCGATGCCTTCGACCTCGGCGGCGCGAACCGCGACACGATGGTCGGCGTTTCCGCCCGTGACCGAAACCGAACTCTCCGCCATGTAGAGGCGGTTCATCTCGCGGGCGGTCTCGTCGGACGCGCGGCGCGCGATGAAGGCGCGAGCATTGGCGACCTTGTCGCCGCCCGTGCCGAGGAAATCGGCGTCGAGCGAGACGATCACGTCGGCTTCGGCGAAGTTGTAGATCGGCTGGAGCGGACGGCCGAAGGCGGCCCGGGCCCCGTCCATCGCGTTCCGACGGGAAATCGGGTCGTGAACGTGCCACTTCGCCATCGGAAACTGCTTCAGAAGTTCGGCGATCTGCGCGGCCAGCGTGGGCGACGTGACGGTGGTGGTGAGCAGGCGCAGCCCCTCGCCCTTGAGCGCTTTCTGCGCGTCGAGAACCGGCCGGATGGCCGCGACGAAGGCGGCCCAGGTGCTGGTTTCGGTCCGGTAGAGAACGCTCTTCGACCGGTCCGGATCGTAGAGGTTCAGGATTTCCGCCTGCGCGAAATGATCGGTGGAACCGAGGCTCCCCGGGTGCTCGGGATTGCCTTCGATCTTCGTGGGCCGGCCCATGTGGCTTTCGACCAGCACACCCTGGGCGGCGCCGTCAGTGGAGAGCACGGTCGCGAAGTAGACGGGTTTGCCGGGAATGAACTGCTCGGGGGCCTTGACGTAGGGGACAATCGCTTCCGCGGGCTGGCGGGTGCAGGCCGAGGAGAGCCCGGCGAGCGCAACCGACGCCCCCATCAATTGCAGGAACTGCCGACGGCCTTCAGGATCGGTGAACTCCGACGCCTTCTCGGGGAACTCCCGGTGCAGCCAGACCTTGATGTCCTCGGAGTCTGTGAGTTCGTCGAGGCTGCGCCAGAACTTCGGCTTGGCCGCGGAAACGCCCTTGGATACGCGGGTCACTTGCGAAATCGGGATATGAACGTCGCTCATCGTTTCCGTTCTGGAGTCCGTTCTGAGGTCAGCGATGACAGGTGGAGCAGGAGACGCGGGGGTTCGCCTGGTACTGGGCGCGGAGTTGCGCGCCCACGCTCAGCTGGTCGGCCGGCGGGTTCCAGACCGGTGCGTACACTTCAGACTTGGGGCGCAGGAACTTCTCGGGGTTGCGGTGGCAGTCGAGGCACCAGTTCATCTGCATCGACGTGGCCTGATAGACAAGGGGCATCTCGCCCACCTGTCCGTGGCACGTGGTGCAGCCGACGCCTTTGTTCACGTGGGCCGAGTGGTTGAAGTAGCTGAAATCGGGAAGGTCGTTCACCTTCCTCCACTCGAGCGACTTGCCGGAGCGATAACTCTCCCGCACGGGCTCGAGCATGGGGGCCTGCGCCCAGATCTGCGAATGGCAGTTCATGCAGGTCTGGGTAGGGGGAACCGAGGCCGCGGCCGAAGTCTCAACCGAGTTGTGGCAGTAGCGACAGTCGATTCCGATGCCCGTGGTGTGATGGTTGTGCGAGAAGGGAACCGCCTGGTCGTAGGGTGTTCCCTGCCCCGTGGCATAACCGGAACGGGCCAGTAGAAACAGGGCCAAAAGCACGGTTCCACCCACGGCGGCGCCGGCGGCCAGGCTCGCTTGAGACAGTCCATTGGCCTGCTTCGGGAAAAGTTGCGGCATTTGGTCGCGGATTCTATGTGCGCTTCCGCCAGCCAATCAAGAGCCTTGAACGTTTTTGGCGCTTAAGTCTCGTCCTCGCTTCGGTGAAAACCGAACGGATGTTTGGACACGCGGCCGTCTTCCGTGATCCACTCCGTGGAGTCGCGCGCACGCGCCACATCGCCATGATCGACCGATCGACGAAGGAAAAGATGCATCCGCGGAATCGTTTTCGCGGCGGCTACGATTTCGCGTCGCTCGTCGCCCTGAGCCCGAAACTGGCGGCATTTGTCCGTGCGAATCCGCATGGCGATCCGTCGATCGACTACGCAGACCCGGCGGCGGTGATCACCCTCAATCAGGCGCTGCTGCGGCAGGCGCACGGAATCGCGACGTGGGACATTCCGCCCGGCGCTTTGTGCCCGCCCATTCCCGGACGAAGCGATTACGTGCACCACCTCGCGGACCTGCTGGCCGGCGGGAGGCACGCGATTCCTCGCGGGCCCGGCGTCCGGATTCTCGACGTCGGTGTGGGCGCGAGTTGTATCTATCCTCTTATTGGAGCGTCGGAATACGGCTGGAGTTTCGTCGGTTCGGAGGTCGACTCCAGGGCGCTCGCCTGGGCACAGCGGCTGGCCGACGCGAACCGCCGGGGAGAGTCGACGATCGTTTGCCGGCTCCAGGAGGACCGCTCGAGATGTTTCCGCGGTGTGATTCTTCAAGGCGAGTTCTACGACGCCTCGATGTGCAATCCCCCGTTTCACGCCTCGGCCGCGGACGCGGCGGCTGGATCCGATAGAAAGCGCCGAAACCTCGGCCTCCTGAAATCTGGCGCGCCGTCACGCAACTTCGGCGGCCAATCCGGAGAACTCTGGTGCCCGGGCGGTGAGATGGGGTTCGTTCTTCGAATGATCGCGCAGAGTGTTGCGGTCCGCGACCAGGTCCGATGGTTCACGAGCCTGGTGTCGAAGAGCGCTCATCTCCCCCGCCTCGAAGGCGCGGCGCGGGACGCGGGGGCTTCGGGCGTGACGACCCTCGAAATGGGCCAGGGCCAGAAGCGAAGCCGCATCCTCGCCTGGACCTTCGCGGACGTTCCCTCTACGGCTTCAGCGAAACGAGGACGATCACGAGGTTGAAGAAGGCCGCGAAGACGAGCGACGCAATCACGCCCATGAGCGCCGCGTCCATGTCGCGCGATTCGAGGAACATGTAGAGGGCCACCGCGATGGCCACCGCCATCAGATCGATCACGATCATCAGAGCGATCCGGGGTTTCGAGATCCGCCGCGGCGTGGTTGTCTCGCTCATGCGCGGTCATTATGACGCGCGGCCCCTTTCCCTTGATACACTTTCGGCGCAGAAATTCTTGAGGAGAAACAAGGAAGTCCCATGACCTACGTGATCGCCGAGCCGTGCATCGGAACCAAAGACACCGCCTGCGTGGAAGTCTGCCCCGTGGACTGCATCCACCCCAAGAAGGACTCGCCTGAATACGCCGCCGCGACCCAGCTCTACATCGACCCCGACTCCTGCATCGACTGCGGAGCGTGCGTGCCGGTCTGCCCGGTCCAGGCCATCTTCCCGCAGGACGAACTTCCGGATAACTGGAAGAACTACACGGAAATCAACGCGAAGTACTTCCAGAAGTAGAAGCGCTTCGCCTCTTCGAGGAGGTCCCATGGCCGAAGTCCGGGTGAAGTTCAAGACGCCCGCGAAGCTCGGTCAGGACGCGGCCCTGGCCCTCGAGGATTACGCGCGCGCCTCCTCCACCTTCGATGCGGCGGTGGTCCTGGACGCGCATCACCACGTGACCGGCGTTTCGCTGGCTGCCGGCAAAGCCTCGGTGCCGGAAACCGTGGCTCACGACATCGAGCGTTTCTTCGAGTCCCTGGTTTCAGACGCCGCCGACCGGCTCGGCTGGAGTTGAGCGGCCGCCCCCGCGCCGCCAGACTCACACTCGGGGCAGGATAGGGCCTCATGGAAAGTCGCGCGTGGGCGTTGGGGCGTGGCGCTTTCGAAGACAGCGTCCCCCTCTACTTCGCGTTCTCAATAGTCCTCAGCCTGATTTTCGTTCTGGTTTCACGATTCGATCCCGGCTCGAGGCTGCGGGCCTGGACGCATTCTTTCGTCGCCCAGGTCCTGGGCAGCGGCGCCCTCGTCACGTATGGCTTCACCGGTCGTCCCGGCGCCCTCGCCTTCGCCTTCTTCTTCGCCATGGCGAACACCGTCCTTCTGCTCGATGCGGCGGAGACCTTCAAGAACACCCGGCACTCACGCGCGACGTTCGGTCTGCTCGGCATCGCGGGTTCGGTGAGCATCGGCACCTTCATCGCAGGGGACGCGCAAGCGGGAATCGTCCTCACCCTCTCGTTCCGCGCCGCGGTTCTCGCCATGGCGTCCTGGCTTTTGTGGAAGACGGCGGGCGTCCGTCTCGTTGGACTCAGGATCTCCTCGTACACCATCCTCGTCCAGGCCTGGTTCAACGTCGGCTGCCTCCTCGCGTTCCTCTTCTATTCGCGTCAGGACGCGGGTATTCCCTTGGCTGGCCTGGCGCCTTTCGTATTCCTGCTTCTCGACGTGGTTCTCGCCCTCGGTCTCGTGCTCGCCACCACGGAGCGCACGCGCCAGGCCCTGGCCTTCGCCAACTCGGAACTCGAAGCCGCCCGCGCGCAGCTTGAAACCCTCGCCGACACCGATCCGCTCACCGGCTGCTTCAACCGGCGTGTGTTCAGGACTCTGGTCGATCGCCGGGTGCAGGAAGGCGAAACCAGCGTGGGCGCGGTTTTCCTGATCGACATCGACAACCTCAAGGTCGTGAACGACACCGACGGACATCCGGCCGGGGACGGTTTGATCCGCCAGGTGGCCGAGGCGGTGAAGACGCGCGTGCGACCCAACGAGTTGGTGATCCGCTGGGGAGGCGATGAGTTCCTGGTGGTCATCGACGGCGTGGCCAGGGAAGAAATTCAAGGACGGCGGGATGCCATCGGGCAGGCCATCGAGGAGGCCGGCCTCAAGGCGAGCATCGGCGCCGCGCCGTTCGGCGGCGGGATCGAGATTCTTGTCGCGGTCGAGGAAGCGGATCGCGCGATGTACGCGGACAAGAAACGCCGCAAGAGTTCGGCGGCCTGAGTGCTCGGCCATTGTCGGGCCTCGGCGGCTCCGTGGTACCTTTCCCGGCGAGTGAAAGTCCCGACCCTCGCCGCGCGCTTGGCCGCCTTCATGGCGATCGTGTCACACGCTTTGGCGATCGTGGCCCTGTGCGCCTGCTCGATGGCCGCGCCGACCGGCCCGGTCTCGTCGTGCCACGAACCGGCTGAGGGAGTCACCATCTCGAGCCTCGACGCGTGCTGCTGCGACGGTGAGTCGGGTGAAGCACGTAATCGCGATTTCGCCCTGAACCTCAGCCCCGACGCGACCGCGTTTCAAGCCGCCGCGACTTCGATCCTCCCTCTACCCTCGCCCCTGACGAGTTCGGAAACTCGACTGCGGCTCGCGAGCCACCGGGGACCCTTGACGCCCAGACCGCCGCTCCGCGTCTGATCCGCTGGACCACGCGAGGGGACTCCTCGCGCTTTGCGTCCACCCCGCTGACGTCCGCCTTCGTCGAGGACCTCGGCTCCACCCGTTTTTCCTCCTTTTCCGGTGCTTCATGATTTCCCGCAGAAACTTCCTGATCTCGCTTTCCTTCACTCTTCCCCTCGCGAATTGCGCGACCCTTCCCCCCGACACGACCAAGCGAGCGGGCGGCGTGGCGGATCCGTCGGCTCCCGCGGCGGCGGCATGGCGTCCAGAGGCGGCGGACGCGACGGCTCCAGAAAAGCCCGCGGCTTCCCCAGCCCCCCCAAACGTCCAGTACACCTGCTCCATGCATCCCGAAGTCCTTCAGTCGACGCCGGGTGACTGCCCCAAGTGTGGGATGACCCTGGTTCGGAAAGAGGCAGGGGGCGGCAAATGAAGGCGAAAGTGATGGGCCTCGTGCTGCTTGCGTCGGGCTGCGCCATCAATCCGCGACCCACCTTCGACGAGACGAACGCGATGGTCCGGACACGGACCGGTCTCGAGACCACCTGGATGCGGAGCGAGGCGGAAGAGGCCGCGGTTCTCGCTCGAGTGAGAGAGATGCTCAGGGAGCCTCTCTCGCCTCGCAAGGCCGCGCAAATCGCACTGATCAACAACCGCGCCCTCCAGGCAAGCCTCGAAGAGCTTGGCGTGGCCCACGCGAACCTCGCCGCCGCGGGTCTGCCCGGCAATCCCGAGATCGAAGGGTTCATCGGGTGGCCGTCCGACAAATCGGCATCGAAGAAGATCGATCTCGGTTTCGGCATGGACATCCTCGATCTCGTGGTCCTGCCCTCTCGTCGCAACCTGGCCCGGCTCGAGCTCAAGCAGGCGAAAGCCCTCGCGGGAAACCACATCCTCGAGGTCGCGGCCAAAGCGCAGACCGAGGCCTACGAACTGCAGGCCCTCGAGGCGACCGCGGTGATCACCGCGACCGCACTCGAGATCGAGGAGGCGCTCACGGAGTTCGCGCAGGCACGCTTCAAGGCCGGAACACTCGCCGAACTGGAGTTCGAGGAGGAGAGCGCCCACCGGGATGAACTCAAGGCGCGTCGCGCGATTCTCGAATTGGAGGTGCGCAAGAAGCGTGAGTCGATCAATCAGACCCTGGGTCTTTGGGGCGATCTCACCGAGTGGTCGATGGAGCCGCTGTCTTCGGATTTGCCGGCGAGGGATCCCGATGGCGCCGGCTTCGAGAGCGCCGCCCTGGCCCCGCGCCTCGACCTCACCGCGGCGCGGGCCGCTATCGAACTGCTCGAAGGAACGCTGCGGCTTCAGAAGAGAACCCGTCTCCTTCCCGCGGGTGTGCGAGTTGGGGTGGAGACCGAGAAGGAGGACGGGGTGCGGATCACCGGACCGAGAGTGGCGCTGCAACTTCCGATCTTCAATCCGGGGCGCGCGGAGTCGGCGCGGGTCGAAGCGCTCTATTTCCAGGCTCAGCGTCTTCTCGAAGACATTGCTACCAGAGCACGGGCCGAAGTCCGCGAGAAGCGCGACCAACTCTTCGGCTCGCGTGCCCTCATCGCTCATCACGAAGGCATCGTGGCTCCTCGGAAGAAGCGCATCGTCGAAATGAAGCGCGGGTACTACAACATGATGCTCAAGGGCGCCGATGATCTGCTGCGCGCGCGGCGCGAGGAAGTGGAAGCGGAGGCTGACCTCATCGAGGCGCGGAAGTCGTACTGGATCGCCCGGACCGAACTGGCCCTGGCTATGGGTGGCGCCATTCCGGGCGCCACTGAAGGAGAAAACAAATGATCTCGAGACGACGGTACCTGGGCGGCCTCGTCGCCGCCTCCGCCCTGATGAAGGCGCGCGTGGGTTCGGCGCTCGGTTTCGACACGGCGGCACACGCGCAGGATCCCCACGCGGGTCATGCCATGCCCGCCGCGTCCCCCACGCCTTCGCCCGGTTCGCCGGCGACGAAGACCGTCGTCGCCGCGCGCCGCAATGCGATCTACACGCCGGTGGTGACACCCAACGGTTCGACGCTGCCTTTCACAATGAAGGACGGCGTGAAAGAGTTCCGCCTCACCGCGGAGCCCCTGGTGCGCGAGTTCGCGCCGGGCATGAACGTGAACTGCTGGGGCTACAACGGTTCGACGCCCGGGCCGACGATCGAAGCGGTTGAAGGTGACCGGGTTCGCCTCTTCGTCACCAACAAACTGCCCGAGCACACGACCGTGCACTGGCACGGGATTCTGCTGCCCGCGGGCATGGACGGTGTGGGCGGTCTCAATCAGCCGCACATCAAGCCGGGCGAAACGTACGTCTACGAATTCACTCTGCGCCAGCACGGGACCTACATGTACCACCCGCACGCCGATGAAGCGGTGCAGATGGCGCTTGGGATGTTCGGCTTCCTCATCATTCATCCGCGCGCGCCGAAACGGAAGATCGATCGCGACTTCGCGATCTTTCCGATGGAGTGGCGCGTGGACCCGGGGACGATGACGCCGAATCCCGCGACGATGCTCGACTTCAACGCGTTCACGTTCAACGGTCGAGCTTTTCCGGGCACCGCTCCGCTCGTGGTGAAGACCGGCGACCGCGTACGCGTGCGTCTTGCGAACGTCTCGATGGACTCGCATCCGATTCATTTCCACGGGCATCGCTGGTGGGTCACCGAAACCGACGGAGGACAGATTCCCGAAAGCGGCTGGTGGCCCGAGACCACGGTCAACGTCCCGCCCGGAACCACGCGCACCGTGGAGTTCGTGGCCGACAATCCCGGCGACTGGGGTTTCCACTGTCACAAGTCGCATCACGCGATGAACGCGATGGAGCACGACATTCCAAACGTGCTCGGCGTCGATCAGACGAAGCTCAAGGAAACGCTCGACAAGTTCGTGCCGGGTTCGATGGTGATGGGCACGTCGGGCATGGCCGAACACGCCGAGCACGCGGACCATCTCGCGGGCGCGGTTCCGAACACCCTGGCGATGATGATGGGAACGGGGCCGTTCGGGCCGCTGGAGATGGGCGGCATGTTCACGGTCCTCAAGGTGCGCGATCGCCTCGATTCGTATGACGTCGATCCGGGATGGTACGAGTACCCGGAAGGATCGATGGCCCGGAAGGTGGAGTAGGCAAGAGCGGTCGCTGAGCTCGTCGTTAGGAGTCCCGTCGAAGCGCGGTCGCTGAGCTCATCGTTACGGGTCCAGTCGAAGCGTACGCGCCTGCCAGAGATGACGGCGGGCGTGGACGAGTGTGATCCGAAACGCCGCGTAGAGGTTGTACTTCACGCTTGCGTTGAAGGGCGACGCGACCTTCACGGTGGTGGTCGCGAGTCCGGCAGCGCGGTCGATCGCGGCCGCGAGGCGCGCGTTCGTTTCCAGCAACCGGCTCGCGAGGGTCAGCGGATCCCCGAACGCCACAGGCTCGAAGGGCTTCGTCGTCTTGCTCTTCATCCGCGGCGGCGGCTCAAGCGCCTTGACGAGAAGCCATCCCATCACGCCAAGGCCTGCTGGGGCGGTGGACTTCCGGCCCGCGCGTTCGAGTTGCGCGATGGCGCCTTCGATCAACGGCAGCATCGCATCCGCGGTGAGAATCAGATGCTGCAGGATCTCGGCGACACTCCAACCGCCGCTCGCGGGGCGCTTCGTCATCGTGGTCGGGTCGAGGCCCTCCGCAACGGCTCGAGCCTCTTTGGAGACGACCTCGAGTTCGGCTTTCAACCCGCCCGCCTGGTCGGGAGTCATGGCGCGGGAGCATACCGCCCGGCGACTCGTGCGGAACTCGCCTTCGATAGGATGCGGGCATGTCTGAAGACGCCGGGGGAGAAACCAAAGCACGGCTGCGCGCCGACCTGCTCGCCGCGATGAAGGCCAAGCGCACGATTGAGGCGAAGGTCCTGCGAACCCTTATCGCGGCCATCGACAACGCCGAAGCGCCGGCAGCGAACCCCGGGGAGAAGGCGAGGAGCCATCATCACTTTCACTCCGGATCGGCGGAAGTCGAGCGGCTCTTGCTGACCCGGTCCCGGGTTCGCGAGGTTGTGCTCTCGGAGGTCCTGGAGCGCGAGCGTGCGGCGGAGGGGTTGGAGCGCGTGCAACAGACGGATC
>CAZBTT010000120.1:0-11224 GCA_964494295.1 uncultured Acidobacteriota bacterium | reverse complement strand
CGCAGACGACGCCACGTCCCACGCCACCGACGCCGCCGCTTCTGCACCTCGACACGCACATGGACACGACGCAGCGCGTGCTCGACGGGCCCGATGATCTCACGCACCGCCTCCCCGACGGCCACGTCGACTTCCCGCGCATGCGCGAAGGCGGGCTCACCGGTGCCTTCTTCAGCGTGTGGGTCGATCCGCGCAGGTACCGAGGAGAGGCCGCGTGGCAGCGGGCGCTCGCGCTCACGCGCGCGATCCGCCTCCTCGCCGAGCAGCACCCCGCGGAGGCCGCGCTCTGCACGACGGCGGCGGAGGTTCGAAGCGCGGCTGCGAGTGGGCGGATCGCGCTCCTCATCGGCGTCGAGGGCGCGCGACGCGCTCTGGGGTACCTGCCCGAACGCGCGGGCCTTTATCCCCGCTTCACCGTGTGGGAGAACCTCATCTACGCCGCGGAGTTGAGCGGCCTTCCCGTCAATACGGCCCAGCAGCGCGCCCGCGCTCTCATCATCCGGCTCCAGATCGAGTCCCTCACCAATCGCGCGGGCGAGACCCTGTCGCAGGGTGAGCGGAGGCGGGTCGCCCTGGCCCGGGCGCTGCTTCACTCGCCCCAGAACGTGGTCCTCGACGAGCCGGGGAACGGCCTCGACATCCAGAGTCTCCAGAACCTGCGCTCCATCGTGCTGGACCTCGCCCGCGAGGGCCGGGCGGTGCTGCTATCGACGCATGTGATGCAGGATGTCGAACGTCTGTGCGACAACGTGGTGATCCTCTCCCGCGGCTCGGTGGTGGCTGAAGGGTCTCCCAACGACCTCAAGGAGCGGACGGGAGCCGATAATCTGGAGAAAGCTGTGTTGACGCTGGTGGGAAACGGGGAGGGACTGCGATGAACAGCCGGGACACATGGACCATCTTTCGCCGCGAGTGCCTGTCCGCTATCCGCGACCGGCGCGCTCTCAATTCGTCCCTGGCCTACGCGGTGATGGGGCCGGTGATTCTCGCCCTCGCCCTCTCGGCCACGCTCAAGCGACAGGCCGAACCGCAGACCTTCACCGTGGTGGTCGAGGGCCGGGCGAAAGCTGAACCAGGCTCCGCGGTTCCAGACGACGTGGGCGACCTCGAGGAGAGACTTCGCACATCTCAACTGACCGTCGTGCACGAGGCCGACGCCGAGGCGACCATCCGAAGGCGGCAGGCCCTGGTCGGCCTGGTCGTCGATCCCGGGGCTCAGTCCGAGATCGACAGAGGCTCCCAGGCGCGAGTCGCTGTGGTCTTCGACGTGACCCAGACCGGGGCGCAGGCCGCGGTCGATCG
Organism: uncultured Acidobacteriota bacterium; assembly: GCA_964494295.1. Taxonomy (GTDB): domain Bacteria; phylum Acidobacteriota; class Vicinamibacteria; order Fen-336; family JAGNNV01; genus JAGNNV01. The sequence goes on along the minus strand of CAZBTT010000120.1, from coordinate 9,922 downwards.
TGTGAAGGGGATTGTGGCGGGCTGGGCCTCGGACATCGCCGCGGCGCGACTGATCTCGCGGGGAGTGGCGCCTTCGGTAACGGCGCCGGTGCGCCTGTCCGAGCGCGATCTCGCCACGCGGGAAGCGCGCGCCGGTCTCGCCCTCGCCGCCTTGCCGCTTTTCCTCCTTATGGCCGTGTTCGTTTGCGGCCTGCCCGCGGCGCTCGACGGGACCGCGGGCGAGCGCGAAAGGGGCTCGCTCGAACCTCTGCTTTTGGCGCCGGTCAGCCGTCTGAGCATCGCAGTGGGGAAGTGGCTCGCCGCGTCGCTCATGGCCGGCCTCGGCGTGGTCGTGACCCTTGGCGTCGCCGTCGCGGTGTTCCGCATGAAATCGCTGGCCGAGCTTCCCTTCACCCTCGATCGCTTCGACGCCGCCGCCATTCTGCTGGGCCTGCTGCCTGTGGCCCTCATGGCCTCCGCGGTCCAGGCCTTCATCGGACTCCAGTCGAAGACGTTCAAAGAAGCCCAGGCCCAGGGAAACCTCCTGATTCTCATCCCCATGGTGCCTGGCTTTCTCGTGGCTTTCGGGGCGTCCCTTCCGAAGGCCGCCGCGGTGACGCCCATCATCGGGCACCAGATCCTGGTCGAGCGGATTCTCAAGGGTCAGAGCCCCGAGATGTTCGGCACACTCATCCTGTCCGCACTTACTCTCGCAATTGCCGTGGTCGTCGTGCTCACCATGGCCCGACAGCTCAATCAGGAAGCGACGCGGCTGACCTGACGTGGATTCTCCGCCCGACTTCGAAGAGATTATGGCCCGCGACGGGGCGAGTCTCGCCCGCCTCGCCGCCTCGTATGAACTCGACCCCGCTCTGCGCGAAGACCTGTTCCAGGAGATCTGTCTCGCGGTCTGGCGGGCGCTCAAGACCTGGCGCGGTGATTCGAGCGTGCGCACTTTTGTTTTCCGCATCGCCCACAACCGCGCGGTCTCTCACGTCATCAAGCGAGCCGCGGGGCGTACGCGGAGCCTCGAGGATCTCGAAGCCGAGCCGGTGTCGGTCGAGCGCTCGCTGGAAGAGAGGATCGATCTCAAGCTCCGGGCCGACCGGCTGCAGGAGGCGATCACGCGGCTGCCCCTGGGACTCCGTCAGGTGGTGCTGATGGCGCTCGAGGGCTTCAAGTCCAGGGAGATCGCGGAGATTCTCGGAGTGTCCGAGAACGCCGTGGCCGTGAGGCTGACCAAGGCGAGGAAGCGGCTCAAGGAACAACTGACGAATTCGGAGAAACAACCGTGAACGACGACGAACTCCTGCCCCGGGAGTGGGGCGAGCTGTGGCGGAAGACGGACGCTCCGCGGGCGGAAGACATCGTGCGCGACGTGCGCCGGAAGACGCGGCGTCAGGCCGTCCGCACCGCTCTCGAGGTGATCGTGGCGGTCGTGGGCGCGGTGGCTCTGGGCATGGTCGCCCGGGCCAACGCCCATCCTGCCGACCGGCCCTTCGCGCTCCTCTACGCCCTCGCGGTCCTTGGGTTCGGCGCTTATGCCCTGCTCAACGTGCGCGGGACGTGGCAGCCTCGCGGCGAGCGCCCGGCGGACCACGCTCACCTTCAGGCGTTGAGGGCGGAGCGCCGAATCCGCGCGGTGCGCGCCGGGTTTGGATTCCTCGCCCTCTCCATCCTTCTTTATGTGCCCTGGATCCTGAGTCGAACCTCAGGTCCGGGGGGACACGCCCTCGGGCTCCTCTACCTCGCGGTGTTCGTCATCCTTTATGTGGTCGTTCTGCGGCGCGAACTGGCGCGCGCCCACGTGGACCTGGACCTGTGGCGCAAGGCCGCGGATCAGCTAGGCGATTCGGACTGATCGGTGTCACGGCTGGTCGGGTGCGCATGGCTATGACAGGAAGAACCACGCCATTGCAAACGCCACTGCGACGGCCACGGCCGAGATTGCGATGAGGATGTCCCTTTCCTGATCGTGAGGTGGTGATGTTGTGTGCTCGTTCATGCCGACTCCTATCGGACGGAACATAAAGGCGCCGGATCGATGGAGAGCCGCATGGACACACAATCGGGAAGTGTTCCTGCACCCGACGCACTAGACTTGCGCGGTCATGCTGGTCGTCAATCCGAGGACTCCTTTGGGCGCGGACGACCACGTCGTCCTGTGGGGTCGGGCATTGCGTTACTGCGCGCCGCCCTGGCCGGGCCCTCTGTCCATAAAGTCCGTGATCTCGGGCCGGGCGGTCTGGACCACCGAAGAGGCGCGACACGAGGTCGGAGATCAGTCCTATCTCGTGGTCAACGACTCGCATCCGTACTCCATCGAGATCGACGCGCCCGAACCGGTCGAGACGTTCTGCGTCTTCTTCCCCCGGGGATTTGTGGAAGCGGCGCGGCTGGACGTCGAGCGAAGCGATGAGGTCCAGCTCGATGACCCAGGGCGAGCGCCCTCCGCCGCTCACTTCCACGAGAGCCTGCAGCCGCGCCGCGGTCGGGTTGGAGCCGTTCTCGGGGAACTGCGCTCTCTCGCCCGCTCTCCGCGCGCGGGCGTGGTGCGGGGCGCAGAGGACACTCTGGTTCGGCTCGCTCGAGCCTTGTGCCGTGAAGGGGATCTTGTTTCGGACCGCCGCCTTCGCATCGATGCGGTCAAGGCATCCACGCGGGACGAGATTCTGCGTCGTGTCAGTGTCGTGCGCGATCTCATCGACTCATCGCTTGACGAATCATTGCGTCTTCAGGATCTGGCGCGGGCCGCGTGCCTGTCTCCCTTCCACCTGCACCGTCACTTCACGCGAACGCTCGGCGAGACGCCCCAAGCCTACCGCTCGCGCCGCCGCATGGAGCGAGCGGCCCAGGCCTTGCGTGGTTCCAGGATCCCGGTGACGGAGATCGCCCTCGACGCAGGCTTCTCGAGCCTGGGTTCGTTCAGCAGTCTGTTCAAGCGGCAGTTTGGAGTGTCACCTCGCCGGTTTCGCGACGGCGGGTGACATCCAGAGGCCGCCTTTCAGGGCGAGGGCATCAAGCCAAGCTGACGCAACATCAGCAGGGTGTCCATCGAATTCCACTCCTCGGCGATGAGGCCGTCCTTCATGCGGAAGATCGTGATACCGCCCACCTCGACGCTGCGGCCGGTCGCGGGAAGGCCGTTTCCCGCTCCGGTGTTGACGCCGCGCGCGAGCCACTGAACCACGACCATGTCATTCTCCGCGACGACGCGAAGAACTCTCACTCTCAGGTCCGGGAAAGCCTTGCGCAATTCTTTGGCGGCGGTGAGGTCTTCCTCGAGGGTGGCCGAGCGTCCGCCAGCGTGAGCCTTGAAGTCTCGAGTGTGCAGACGCAGGTACTCTTCCCAATTTCCGGTCGAGAGTGAGGATTCGAAGAGGCGGCGCGCCGCAGACTTGTTGTGTTCGATCGGCCCCCGCGAAGGCGCTCCCTGGGCGGCTCCGGCCATTGCGAGGGTCAACAAACAAAGAACATGGCGTTTCATGGGATTCTCCTGGCGGGAAAGACGGAGCCGTTCTGGCGAGAGTTCACACGACATGAGGGCGGCGGCACACAACTGCGAAGTGTTGCTGGCGCATCCCGGCGGCGCGCTATCCTGTTCACGATGTCAGGACAGTTACGCGCGGGTCTTTGTCTGTCCCTTTCCCTCGTGGCGCCCGCGATCGCGCAGGTCGATCAGGCGAGGGCAAGCGCCTACTTCGCGGAGGCGCGGACGCTGTGTGAGAGGGACGACGGGAAGCTGTGGGGCGTGAGCCTTTGCGGTCCCATGGTTTTCGCCGACGCCGCGACGCGCACCCGGGCCACGAATCGAGACGCCCCCGAGGCCCCGGCGCCCCCGACACTTGGTTACGTCAACGCGCCCGCGAAGTGGGGCGAGGACCGCTGGGCCGCCTACGTCTGGTCCATGCTTCCCGCGGACGATGCCGCGGCCCGCGGCCGCATGCTCGTTCACGAACTCTTCCACCGGGTTCAAACGGGACTTGGGCTCATGCTCACCGGACCGCCGAACGATCACCTCGACACGCTCGATGGGCGGTACTGGATCCAGCTCGAGTGGCGCGCTCTGTCTCGCGCTCTCGAGTCTTCGGGCGTGGACCGCGGCGATGCCGTGCGCGAGGCTCTGGCCTTTCGTGCGACCCGGCGTTCTCGATTTCCGGAGGCGGGGGAACGGGAGCGCATCGATGAACTCCGCGAGGGGCTCGCTCAATACACCGGGACTGTGCTGGCGTTTCCGGTGCGCGCGGAGGCCATTCGCGACGGAATCCGGCAGCTCGGCGAGGCGGCGAAGGCGCCGACCTTCGTGCGCACTTTCTCGTACGCGTCCGGAAGCGCCTACGGCCTCCTTCTCGATGAGTGGGCGCCGGGCTGGACGCGACGCCTGCGCGCCAAAGACGACCTCGGTATGCTTCTCGCCGAGGCCGGAGGTCTTACCGCCGACGCGGCCCTCGCCGAATCGGCGGCTCCCCGCTACGGAGCGGCCAGGCTCCGGGCGGAGGAGGAGGAACGACGGGCGAAGCACGAGGCGCTTGTGGCCGAACTTCGCAAACGGTTCGTCGATGGCCCCATCGTGATCGTGCCGAGAGGCCGCGGCGCGGTGGTCAACACGACGGGGGTTACCTCTATCCCCGGAGCGGGCTCGGTGTTTTTCTCCTATCGGCTCTCCGCGGAGTGGGGGGAGCTCGAGTCGACGGGGCTGCTCGAGTCTTCGGACGGCAAGACGCTGAGGCTCCCGGCCCCGTTTCGGCGGGAGGGAGACAGTCTCAAGGGTGATGGTTGGACGATCCGGCCGGCGTCGGGCTGGAGCCCCGTGCCGGGCGCGCGCGCCGGGGATTTCGAACTGGCTCGAGCCGATAACACCTCGAACTCCGCCCCCTCGATCGTCGGGGCAAGGACGATCGCGATCGCCGATTCCGACGGCGAGATCACGGCCGATCTTTATGGCGCGGGCGAGCACGCCGTGGTGCTGCTTCACGGGGGGCGGTTTGACCGATCCAGCTGGAAACCGCAAGCCGAGGTCCTCGCCGCCCGGGGTTTTCGCGTTCTGGCCCTCGACTTTCGCGCGGCGGTGGCCTCGCGCGCCGGCAAGGAGACGCCATGCCTGTATGACCCGGTGTGCCTCGCGAAAGACGTTCTCGCGGCGGTTCGGTACCTCAGGCGGGACGGAGCGCGCTCGGTCTCCATCGTGGGTGGGAGTCTTGGAGGGGGCGCCGCGGCCCAGGCCACGATCGAAGCGCCGGACGGTGAGATTGATCGAATCGTGCTCCTCGCTCACATGTCGATTCCGAAACCGGAGGGAATGAGAGGACGGAAGCTCTTCGTGGCCGCAAGCGGCGACTTGAACGCGAGCGGGAGGCCGAGACTCGAGGCCATCCGCGATCAGTACAACCGCGCGCCCGAACCGAAGCGCCTCCTTGTGGTCGAGGGCTCGGCGCACGCCCAGTTCCTCTTCGAGACCGACCCAGGGAAGGGGATCCTCGAAGAGATCGTGCGGTTCCTGAGCGAGCCGTAACACGGCCGGTAAGATCGGCCTTGAATCATGAAGGCCGCGATCATCCGCCGCTACGGTGACGCAACCGAGGTTGAGATCACCGACACCCGCGATCCCATTCCCGGTCCGCGTCAGGTTCTGGTGCGTGTCCGCGCCTCGAGCCTGAACCCTCTCGACCTCAAGCTGCGCGCGGGTGCGCTGCGTCGCGTGATGCCGCTCCGCTTTCCCGCCATTCTCGGCTTCGACCTTGCGGGGGAGATTGTCGGGACAGGCGCGGACGTCACCGGCTGGTCGTCCGGCGAGCGGGTCTATGGTCGCACCGACGCGCAGACGGGGGGCGCCCACGCCGAACTGGCGGTGGTCGAGGGCGCCGTGCTCGATCGGATTCCGTCCGGGCTTGGATTCGAGGAGGCGGCGAGCCTCCCGCTGGTGTCGATGACCGCGCTCCAGGGGCTCCGGCAGGTGATGGTGAAGTCCGGTGACCGCGTGCTGGTCAACGGCGCCGCCGGGGGCGTCGGTTCCATGGCGATTCAGATCGCACGCGCGTTGGGGGCCGAGGTCTCGGGAGCGTGCCGCGGCGACGCGGCCGACCTTGTGGCGCGTCTCGGCGCCTCCGTGGTCGATTACAGCATGGGCGGACTCGAGAAGACTTCCGAACCCTTCGACATCATCTTCGACGCGGTGAACTCCGATCTCACGCCCGAACTCGACCGCATTCTCGGTCCGCGTGGTCGATACGTGTCGACCGGCTTCTCGCCTCGTCTTCTGATGCGCAAGGCGCTCGGTCGTCTGGCGTCCCGGCGTCGGTTCGATTTCATCATGAGCAAAGCGGATGGCGTGCTGCTTCGCGAAGTGTCTGCCATGGTCACGGCGGGCCGCCTCGAGCCCGTGATCGATTCGACCTACCCCCTATCGCGAGCGGCCGACGCCCATGCGAGGGCGGACCGCGGCCACCTGCGGGGCAAGGTTGTTCTGACGCTTCTCTGACCGGGAGGTGTCGTCGGGACGGCGCCCATCATCTGGGCAGGAGATAGCACTCGACCTGCTCGCTTGAGCCAACGATGACGCGGCCGCCGGGGGCTGGCGCGACGGCATTCACGGAGTAGGGCACGTGGAAGCTCGAGGTGACGCGCCCGTCGGCTGGATCGACCGCAAACACCAGGCCGTTGCGCGTGCCGCCGTAGATGTGCCCGTCCTGGATCACGGGCTTGCAGCCGAGGACGGAGGCGTGCGGCGCGAAGGTCTGGCGCCAGCGCATGTCGCCGGTCTCGAGATCGTACGCGCTCAGGTGCACCTCGCCCGCATAGGCCGTGTCAGCTACGAACGCCACGACCCGTTGGAGGCGCTCGATCGCCTCTTCTTTGTCCCACACGATCGCGCCCGTTCTGAGGTCGATCGCCACCCGCCGCCGTTCGTACGTCTGGATGAGCAGGTGACCCCACAGACCAAGGGACATGGGACTCTGGTCGCGCGGCGGTCCCTGGCAGCGATAGCGATGGGCGCCGGTTCGAAGGTCCACCACCTCGATGCTGCCGTCGCGGTCATAGCGGCAGAGCACGTCGTCGAGAGTCCGGCACGACCCCTCCGGGTCCGGAAAGCGCCACCGTTCGTCGAGCGTCTGGCTGTCGAGACCCACGATCACTCCCGAGTCCTCGAGCCAGTAGACGGGACCGCTGGGGATCGGCAAGCACACCATCACCCGTTCGCCCCAGTCGCGCTCGGCGAGCGTCCGGCCATCGGCGCCGTCGAGTTTCCGCGCGCGTTCTCCGTCCAGGAACAGGCTGGATTCGAAGGGGAAGAAGATCTCCACCGTGTCGTATTCGAACGCGCGTTGCCAGGCGACGTGGCCGTCGTCGAGACGCAGCCGGTGAGGGTCAGCCGCTCGTCGCCGCGAACGTCGAGCACGACGTGGCCCGCGACCGTGAACAGGAACGAACCGGTGAAGGTCCCGGGAACGGGCCAACTCCATTCGGGATTCATCGCATTCTCAACCGCCCGAAAGAACGGAAAAGGGCGTCTCTCGAGTGTAGGAAAGCCGAACCGGGCGAGGTCGACTGGATGAACACAAGCGGAATGTGTTCCTGGCATGACGTCCGGCACATGCGCACCGCGGATTGACTGGATCACACTGCCTCCTTCAACTGTTGGAGGAGGGATTCATGCTCGATCTTCTGCTGAAGCTGCACATCGCCGCGGGTGTTGTCGCCCTTGCGACCTTTCTGGTTCCTGTCGTCACGGCCAAGGGCGGGAAGGCTCACCGTCGCGCGGGATGGGTGTTTGTGGCCGCCATGGCCGCGATCTTCCTGACCGGGATGCCCCTCTCCGCTCATCGTCTGAGCACGGCCTCGACACCGGGAGGGGTCCGTCAGGCGGTGTTCCTCCTGTTCATCACCCTCCTGTCAGGCGCCGCGACCTGGAAGGGCATTCGAGTCCTGGGCCACAAAGGAAACGGGCGGAACAAGAATGTCGTGGACCTTCTCGTGTCCGTTCTCCTTGTCGCGGGGGGCCTCCTCACAGCCGGGTTCGGGTGGGACGCCAGGAGTCCGCTCCTGCTGTTCTTCGGTCCCTTTGGAGCCCTGAGCGGGCTCGGTGACCTGCGCTACTGGCTCAATCCCGAGAAGCCCAGGATGCACTGGTTCTTCGAACACATGGCGGGGATGATGGGAGCATCGATCGCCGCACTCACCGCGTTCCTGGTTCTGGGCTCCCGAGCGCTTGGCATCGGAGGTTTAGGACTTGTTGCGTGGATCCTGCCCACCGTGGTGCTCGTCCCGGTGACCATCCTGATGGGGCGTTACTACCGCCGCAGGTTCAAGCTGGAGGGAGCTCCACCCGCCACTCGGGCTGAGGCCCTCGAACCGACCCGCGCGAACGCGTGATCTGTTCCGGAAAGTCCGTACCCGCGTCCAAGTGTCGGTCTAACCGGGTAACACTTCACGAATGTGTTCCGTCTTCGCGCCGGCGCCGCGGTTGACACCGTAGCGTCCGCCTGAAGGTGGAGGAGCTTTGCAGCCGCAAGCGTGGGTGAGCGGGGCGGCCGTGACGCTGTTTGCGGCCATCGGCCTCTTCCTCTTCTCGTGCTTCTCCGCCGCCTCCGATGCGCAGGGCGCCATTCTCTTCCTCTTCACCACGCCGCTCATGAGCGTCCTGCTGGTCGTTGGAGCCCTGTGCGCGTGGCGAGCCGAGAAGCAACGCGCGCCGAGTGGTCGTCAGCTGCGATGGGGAGCGATCACAGCCCTTACGTTCCTTTGGCTGTTCATCGGCGCCGCCGCCATCCCGCGGCTCCGTCCCTTTCCCGAGTGGGTGATCGGGGTCGTGGCCCGCGGGTACGAATGGATGAGTGGGGAGTCTCCCTACGCGGCCACGCATCGCGGCCTCGACGTTCTCGAGCTGATTCGCACCGAGCTCGTCGCTCAGGGCGGCGACCGGCTCGATCTTGGACGCCTCAGAACCCACAGCCCCTGGGACCGCGTCTGCGTCTTTGGCCCGTATTCGAGCGATGCGGCGGCCCAGCCGATACTGAAGGTGAAGGACTGGAGCATCGAGAGGACGAGCGCCATCGCGACGTCCGGCGGGATTTCACTGCTGGTCTTCATCAAGGGCGACGCCGTGGTGCATCAAGTCGAGATGCCGCGAAGGGAAGCGGATTTGTCGGCCGCAGGGATGCGGTGCTTTGAGCGCGACACCGCGGTGTTCGTCCGTGAAGGCGCCGCTGCGTCCACCGCGCTCACCCAGCCCTGCACTCGACCGAGCGGGTCGGACACTATTTCAAGGTGTTGGGCGCCGGAGATCGATCGAGCGCCGGCGAGGTAGGGTGTGACTCGTGACCCTTCCGACTATCACGAGGTCCGTAGTGATCGCCGCCCTCGCAGGTCTGACCGCCTCCTGCGGCTCCTTGGACCTTGCCCCCCATCCGCACCGACCCCGAATTGCGCACGCTCGACGATTTTCTTCGGGCGAGGCGAGATCCCTGCCGGGACCACCTTGAATCAATCGATCTCCGTGCCGGCCGAGGGCCGGATCGCCGTGGAGGTTCAGGCGCCCGCGACGCGAGAACTCGTGGCGCGTATCGCCGAGTGGCCATGCTTCGAGGGCCCCACCGCCGCGAGCCGCTGCACTCCGCTCGCCGAGCGGACAGCCGAGGCCGCGACGCTGCGTCTGGTCACGCCTCCTGTCGCCTCCGGTCGGTACGTGGTGAGCGTCACTCACCATGGTCCGCCCGCGGAGATGGTGATTGAGGCGCTGTGGGTGATCGGAGCGTGCGAGTAACGTCCCTGCGCCCGGACCCGTAACGACCAGAGGGCGAGGACGTCCGCGACCGTATTCAGCGCACCAGCGACGTCACTTGAGCGGGCTCGACTCTGTAGGCACGTCCCTTGAAGCCTCGCGGGGGGACGGCCTCGAACGAGCGGCGAATCGCCAGATGGCCGCTCCGACCATCCCCCGGTGCGG
>CAZBTT010000119.1:0-11237 GCA_964494295.1 uncultured Acidobacteriota bacterium | reverse complement strand
GGCCTCGCCCTGGCGTAACCCGTCGTCGAGATATCCCAGGCTCTTTCGTTTGTTCTTCGCCATGAGCGCGTCCGAGAGGAGATAGGGCGGCGGAGCTGAGGTCACGGCCACGAGGTCGACAGCACCCTTCCCCGTTCCCCCGTCCTGGTAGAGAACCATCTTCTCGAACTCGCTCACGATGCGCCCGAGGGCCGGGCCGCTCTGCTCGACGGTCTCCTGCAACACGTCATCAGAGAGCTTCAGGCCCAGCCGCTTCGCCTCGGCGGCCGCCTCCATGTTGAGCGCGCGGCCTTTGAAGTACTCGACATCGATGACGTCCGCGACTTTGCTGACCTTCTTCCACATTCCGATCCTGCGATCCACTTTACGGGCCACGAAAACCAGGGTGGAGGAAGCATCGAGCTCCGGAAGATCGCCCGCGGGGGCCTTCGTGGCGCCCTTCTTGCCCTTGGGTTTCTCCTCCACAACCTCAGGCGCGACCGCGTCTTCGTCGCCCTGGGGGTCCTCCTCGGGATCCCGCCCACCAGCGCCTCGCAGCTTCTCCGCCCGGCGCACGACTACCACCGTCTTGTCCGAGAACAACGACCGCGACGCGGCGGCGGCGAGAACGTCGGGGAACGACGATTCGTCACCCCAGATCCGGATGATCTCGGAAGGATCCACCTTTCGAGCCTTGAGAACGCCTTCCAGCGCGCGATCCGACCGGAGGGAATCCTGGCCGACAATGAGGACGATTGGATTCTGTTCCCTGGCCACGGACCGCTAGTTTACCGGCGGGCCGACCAAACCCTCAGCCCACCTGAGAAAGGCCGAATCGTCTCGTCCACTGGTCGCTGCGGGCGTACTGACGCAGGGGGTGATCGCCGGACGAGGACTTCCACCACGTGTCCGCCAGGTCGCGCGCGCGGAGCAGTAGTTCCTTGTCTCGAACGGGGTCGCCGGCCTGGAAGAGACCCCGGCCGGATTGGCGGGTCCCGAAGAACTCGCCCGGGCCGCGGATCTCGAGGTCCTTCTCGGCGAGGAAGAAGCCGTCTTCGCTCGCCGCGATGGCGTCGAGCCGCTGCTTCGCTTCATCGCCCGGATACGCGCGAGTGACGAGCAGGCACTCGGAGGCGTGCCGGCTCCGGCCCACGCGTCCCCGGAGCTGATGCAACTGCGCGATTCCGAAACGCTCGGCCTGTTCGATCACCATGAGCGTGGCGTTTGGGACATCCACGCCCACTTCGATCACGGTCGTGCTCACGAGCACGCGGATTTCCCCGCGCACGAATGCGTCCATGGCGGCTCCCTTCTCGTCGCGTGGCATGCGCCCATGCAGGGGCGCGACCTTCTCACCCGGAAGCCAGGCCGTCCACGCCGCTGTGAGTTCCGTGACCGCGCGGACATCCGCCAGCTTCTCGGACTCTTCGACGAGCGGGCAGACGACGTAGACCTGCCGCCCTTCGCTCAGGTGCCGCCTGGCGGTTTCAACGATACGGGCGCGCTGCGAATCGAACCGATGCACGGTCCGAATCGGCACGCGCCCGGGGGGCTTTTCGTCGAGGACCGACGTGTCGAGGTCGCCGTGGAACGACAACGCGAGCGTCCGCGGGATCGGGGTCGCGGTCATGACGAGGGCGTGGACTCCTTCGCCCTTGAGCCGCAGCTCTTCACGCTGAATCACTCCGAAGCGATGCTGTTCATCGATGATCGCGAGGGCCAGCGAATGGAAGATGACATCGGGCTCGAAAAGCGCGTGAGTGCCGATCACGATCCCGGCCTCGCCGCTCGCGATAGACTCGAGCGCGGCCTTGCGCTCTTTCGACTTGAGTCGCCCCGAGAGACGCGCGACCCGGACACCGGCCGGGGCGAGGATTCGGCTGAGGGTAAGGAAATGCTGATCGGCCAGGACCTCGGTGGGTGCGACCAGCGCCGCCTGCTTTCCGCTCGCCACCGGCAGCAGCATCGCTAGGGTCGCGACGATGGTCTTTCCCGATCCCACGTCCCCTTGAAGCAGCCGGCTCATTTCGCGGCCGGACTCGAGGTCGGCCGCGATCTCCTTGAGCACACGCTTCTGCGCGCCGGTGAGAGGGAACGGAAGCACGCGCTTCGCCATCTCCCGCGCGGCGTCGTTGGCGCGCACGACCACTCCGGGCCGGCGATCGAGTTTCTTCGCCGCGAGGCCCACCGCGAAGAGGAAGAACTCTTCGAGAATCATCCGGAGATGACCCTGCGAACGGGCGCCGTTGAGGGCCATCAGATCGTCCTGCGGCGAAGGATCGTGGACGGTCGATAGAGCCTGGCGCAGACCGACCACGCCCAGTTCCTTGCGAAGGCCGGGGTCGAGCAAGTCGGGCTCGCCGAAAGCCACGGGCAGCGAGCGCACCAGGAGGGTGAGGATCCTTCGCCAGATCTTGGGCAACACTCCGGCGCGCTTCTCGTACACGGGCACGACACGCCCCATGTGAATCGCGGCGTCCAGGGCAGCGCCTTCGGCACCCTGCCCGTCGGCGTCTCCGTCATCGAGTATCTCGGAGTCGGGAGAGTGAAGGGCCACTCCCCCTCCATACCGATCCCACTCAGGCGCGCCGTGGAGAATGACCCGCCGCCCCACCTTCAACGAGTCGCGCAGATAGGCCTGTCCGAAGAAGACGCACTTGATCCGACCCGAGGCGTCCTCCACCACCGCCTCGAAGATCGGCATGCGCCGCGCCCGCTTGAGGCTCACCGCGACGATCTTCCCGCAAACCGTGGAACGAACCCCCGGCTTCAGGCTCTTGATGGGGGCGAGGTTCGACCGGTCCTCATACCGGCGCGGGAGGATCATGAGCAGATCGCGAACGGTCTCAATGCCTTCAGCTTGAAGGGCGCGTGCGCGCTCGGGGCCGATCCCCCGCACGAACTGGACCTTGGTCTCCGGTCGGATCTCAGGACTTCGCTCGGCCCTGTCGATGGCGCGTGAGGTGGAGGTCATGGCGCCTGACGAACGGGCTTCGCGGGGCCGCTCAGTACTCGATCAGAGCCCGAGCCTGGGAAGGTCGGATTCGCTTCGCCGCGTAGGGCAGCCGGAACGGGGCGCGGATGTCGAAGCCGTTGGGACGCGACGCGTCCCTGGTCGCGCGGGCCACGATGTCGCCCACAACGGAGGGCGACAGCGGAATGGGCCCGACCTGGGCGCTCAAAAGCTCGAACTGGCCGAAGCCGCGGTCGCTCTTGAAGTCGGCCACGATCTCAACCGCCATCTCCCCGCCGAGCAGGCCCAGGATGGACGCGGCCCCCGCCGCCTTGTCCTTGAGATCGGAGAACTCGGAGAGGTTCGCGAGACCGCGAAGCTCGAGCCTTCCGTCGCGCAGAACGATCCGCACCTCGCGCAGGCCGCGGGGAACCTTCTCCGCAAGGGCGAAGCGAACGTAGGAGTTGAGCTCCGACTCGAACACGCTGACCGGAGCCCGCTTGGCCTTGGGATCGCGCTCGAACTTCTCGAGCAATTCGAGCTTCTTGCCGAACGCGTCCGACAACTCACGACTGAGGCCGCTCTTTGGCGCGGCGGCCCCCGGCCCGCTCATCTGGACGAGCAGGGCGAGGATAGCCGCGGTCCCGGTCAGACTCATGAGGCAATGGCCTTCAAGAAGGAATCGCCGGGGACCTTCGCGGTCAGACCGAAGTTCTCGGCGAGGGTCGCGGCGATGTCGGAGAACGAGGTGCGGTCGCCGAGGGCGCCGGCCCGCACCTTGCGGCCGGAGACGATGAGCGGGACATACTCGCGCGTGTGGTCGGTGGAATCGTCCGAGGGATCGCAGCCGTGGTCGCCGGTCAGGATGAGCAGATCCTCCTCGCGAAGGGCGGCGAGAAGGTCCGGGATCCGGGCGTCGAGCAATTCGAGATTGCGCGCGTACCCCTGGACATCGCTTCGGTGGCCGTAGAGGGTGTCGAAGTCCACCAGGTTGGTGAAGATGAGCCCCGAGGGCCAGCGGCCAAGGGCGGCAATCGTCTGGTTGACGCCGTCATCGTCAGAGACGGTGTGGACGGCTTCCTGGATTCCGCGGCCGGTGAAAATGTCCTCGATCTTTCCCACACCGTAGACCGGAAGCGACGCGGCGGAGAGATGGTCGAGCAGGGTGAGCCCGGCGGGCGGGACCGGAAAGTCGCGGCGGTTGGGGGTGCGCTTGAAAGTGGCGGCGCTCTCCCCCACGAACGGCCGCGCGATGACGCGGCAGACACCGAACTCCGAATCGCAGGCCAGCTTGTAGGCGATCCGGCAGAATCGATAGAGCTCGTCGGGCGGCAGAACCTTCTCGTGAGCAGCGATCTGAAAAACGCTGTCGCCGGAGGTGTAGACGATGAGCGCGCCGGTTCGAATGTGCTCCTCGCCCAGCTCCTTCAAAATCTCGGTTCCCGACGCTGCCTTGTTGCCGAGCACGGCCCGTCCGGTTTCCTTGGAGAACGCTTCGATCAACGCTGGCGGGAAACCTCTGGGGTAGAGCCTGAAAGCCTTCTCGGTAAGGAGGCCCATCATTTCCCAGTGGCCCGTCGCGGTGTCCTTTCCGGCACTCTTCTCGGCCAGCCGTCCAAACCCGGCCTTGGGAGCGCTTTCGCGGGCGGTGGAGCAGGTCGGAGGCAGATTTCCGAGGCCCAGGGATGCGAGGTTCGGAATCCGGGCGTGCCCGAGGCTCAGGACATGGCCCAGCGTGTCTGCGTGAGCATCGCCAAAGTCCGCGGCGTCCGGAGCGGCTCCGACCCCCAGACCGTCGCAGACCACCACTACCGCCCGCTTGTAGGGACCCATCAGTTCGAGGCCCCGGGCCGGCCGATCCAGGCCGCGATTCGCTCGAGGGCTTGGCGGTCCGAGGCGAACCACTCAACCGCGAACTGGCGACGGAAGTAAGTCATCTGGCGCTTCGCGTACTGCATGGTCGAAATCACAATATCACGCAGGACTTCGCCCTCTTCGTGCGCTATAAGACCCTCGCCCGCGAGCCGCGCGGCCACTTCGCGGTACCCGATGGCTCCGAGCGCGCGCGGTTTGAAACCACCCGCCGCAGCCCGGGCAACCGCCCTTCGAGTTTCCTCGACCAGGCCCGCCTCGAACATCCCTGCCGCTCGCGCGGCCACTCTCTTCCGCAACTCTTCCCGGCCAGGATCGAGGCCGATGACCAGCGCATCCCCGTTGAAAGCCGGCTTGCGCTCCTGCTGGGCGTCCGAGAAAGGCCGTCCGAGCGTGAAGCGGACCTCGAGCGCCCGCACGACTCGGACCTGATCCGAGGGCTGGGTCTTCGCCGCGTACACCGGATCGAGCGCCGTGAGCAGACGATGGAGACGCGCGGGTCCGTGTCGCTCGGCGAGGGCCTCGAGCCGCGCGCGCACCTCGGGATCCGCCCCACCATGGTCGAACAGACCCTTGAGGAGGGCGGTGAGATAGAGCCCGGTTCCTCCGGTGACGATCGGGAGAAGGCCCCGGCCCGTGATGTCCGCAATCGCGGCCCCCGCCTGCGACGCGAAGACACCGGCGTTCATCTCCTCCTCGAGGTCGAGAATGTCGATGAGGTGATGTGGAATCTCGCGTCGGTCTTCGACCGAGGGCTTCCCGCTGCCGATATCGAGGCCGCGATAAACCTGCACGCTGTCGCAGGAAACGATCTCGCCCCCGAACCGTCGAGCCGCGTGAACCGCAAGATCAGACTTCCCGCTCGCGGTCGGGCCGACGATGGCCACGATCCGGGACGGCGCGCGCGGAGAGCTCAAAGCACCAGCCAGAGCCGGACAAACGCGAACACGATCAGGAGCAGGGTGACGATCGCGAGGCCGCGAATCTGCGCCTCGGGCAGGCGGGACAAGGCGGCTAGACCTCGATCAGCATGCTGTCGGGGCGCAGAGCCTTGAGAATGTTGGCCTCGTGGTCGGCGCCGATCGTCTTGCGCACCGCGAAGAGCATCGCGTACAGGATCTCATTCAAGGTGTTCGTGAGTTGGAGGGACCGCTCGGCCTCGGGCACCGCCGAGATGGCGGCCAGCAACGGAGGCGGATCGATGATCCCGCCCTTGGTCACGCGGCACGAAGTCATGATCCCGCCCGTGGCATGAAGCTCGGAGACCGCGCCTTGAAGGGTCATGTCTGCTTCGGGGCCGATCTCGCGAAGGAGGTAGCGGTAGATGTACGAGTACATCGAGTTGTAGGCGTCGAGGGCCGACTCCGTGACGTCGCGCCCCGGCACCGCTCCCACCGCCCGGAGCTTCCGGCCGCGCACGCGGAGGAAACCACCGCAAAACAGCGCATACAGCGTCTTCTGCGTCTCCCCGTCGCCAATCTCACTCTCGCGACAGATTTCGGCCACCGACCGGCGGCCGTCGACGAAGGCAAGGATGTGCTTCTCGAACGGCTCGAGGCCGGCCTGGTCGATGTCCTTGATGCACTCCAGGATGAGGCCCGGATCCGGGTACCGGCCCTTGAGGGCGCCTTCGGGATCGATCCGCCGGAGACCCTCGAGGACCAGCATCAATGGGTCGAAGGAGACCGTGACCTTCTCCTTCTGAGGCAGCGTCGTCGATTCGAAAACGAACTCCCCCGCCGACCACTCGAAGAGACTGAAGACGATCTCGCGGCACTGGGTTTCAACGCCCTCCCAGAGATCCTGCGGCGCCATGGCGCCCATCTCGATCAGGACTTTCCCTTGCCGCCGTCCGTGCGAGATCTGCTGCAGCGACATCTCGTACTCTTCGACCGAGATCTTTCCGAGACGGAGCAGGGTTTCTCCAAGGCGGTCGTTCGGGGAGTTGCTCGTAGCGAACACGACCCGGCCGTTGTGGAAGTAAATGGCTTTCCGCGTGCCCTCGGACTCCACGGAAAGGATGCCCGTGGACAGACTGCGGCGAAGCTGAATGAGCAACTCCGGAAGGGGCAGCGCGGACAGGTTGCCCTTGAGACCCTGCGCGGTGATGAAGGGAACCAGGCGCCTCGGAATCGCGTCGGTGTGGGTGCTCATAGGTGCTTCGGCCGCTCTAGTCTACCGGGACTGCGCGCGACCCGTGAGGATCAATCGCGGGTTCCCGCGCCGACTTCCGGCGTGAGTTCGATCCCGGAGTAGTAATGCCGGAGAATCTGATCGTAAGTGGCGCCCGCCTGGGCCATGCCGAAAGCGCCCACCTGGCACAACCCGACGCCATGTCCCCAGCCCTTTCCCGTGATCACGAACTGCCGCACCGAACCGTCCCGCGCCAGTTCCCGGTCGATCACGAAGAGATTCTCCCGAACGCCGAGGCCGAACCGGACCTCGAGTCCCTTGAGGACGATTTCCCGTTCCGAACCCTTCACCGCGAGTTCGATGACGCGCCCCGAGACGCCGCTGCGGCGGACCTGCAGATCGAGAACACGGCCGGGGTTGCCGTAGCGGGTCATGTTCTTCGCGATCTGCTCCGGAGTGAATCGCTCCTCCCAGCGATAGAACCGTGAGGTCCGGTCGGCGGATGGCCCCATTCGGCTCTGCTCGGCGACGAGAAACGCGAGGCGGCCATCGGTGAGGATGTAGCGGACCTTATCGCCCTGAGTGAGGGCGAGTTCGGAGGCGGCGAGCGGCGTACCGGACAGATCGCGGAAGAGGCGGACGCTGTCGGCCAGGCGAACCGTCTGCACCACATCGTCGACCCGGAACCGGAACTCCCCTTCGAAGCCGCCGGCGAACTCCGCCCGGTCAAGCGACGGCGGCCCCATGCGGAGAGCCGAGCGGGCGAGAATTCCGATAGCGGTGGCGCGCGATATCCGTCCCCCGGGCGCGAGCCGGCCGCTCGACGAAGGAGAAAGCACGTCCTCCTGGATCAGGATCGCCGCGGCCCGCGCTTCTTCGGGGCTCGCGAAGTCGTTCTGGTCTTCCGACTGGCGCAGGAATTCGACATCCCGCTCACTCAACAGCCGCTCGGCCCGCTCGCGCCAGCAAAGCGCGCCGGAGACGTACACGAAGAAGGCGCCGCGGCGACCCAGATCAAGACCCTTCTCGGCGGCGCACCCCTGGCGATCGAGAGACCTGAGGAGGCGCTGCGTCCATGCCTCGGCCTCTTCCGCGCGAAGGCCCTCGGCGAGCCAGGCTGCGTTCTCCGCACTGCGCCCAAGAACGTCGAGGGCGATCAGAAGAGCGACGTCGCGGTTGATGCCGGGCTCGGACCCGAGTTGCGCGATCTTCCCGGTCGAGCGGATCACCGACAGGCGATCCCGTTCGGCCAGGCATTCGACGCCCTTGAGGTAGGCCTGGGTCTGGCTCGGAAACATGTTGAAGCCGTCTTCGGTGTGGCCTCCGCAGGTGGACGTGTAGAGCGCGTTGATCAGTTCTCCCCGATGCCGGGCCGCCACACCGGCGGTCTCGGCGATCGCGCGGTCGGTCAGAGGATGTTCGGTGCTGAAGCCGCGATAGACCTGACATGCCGGCGTGGCGCAGATGTCGTAGCCGCGATCCTTGAACTGTCCCATGTTGCGCAGCGCGTAGGTGCGAGCGGCCACGGCCTGAGCCTTCAAGGCTTCGATCTGCGGGAACAGGCCGGGCGACAACTCGTTCGGCACGACGCCGCGCAGATAGTCTTCGAGGTTCAGGATGTTGACGGCGGTGACGCCGCTCGTGCCGGCGCGGACTTCGACCAGGCCGCGCACCGTTGAGGTCCCGATCGCCAGCCGCTCCTCCGAACTTACGGGCTGGAGCAAGACCACGGGAACCGTCTCGCCGGTTTCGACAATGCGGATGAGACCCGAGGCGCCTCCCGCCGGGGCATCGGTGGTGACGAACGCTCCCGGGAAACCCGCCGCAGAAAGCTGTCGAGCGAGCCCCGCGGCGTCCTCACGTGCGGGAAACGCGCCGACGCGAACCTGGTGGGTGCGCGTGGCCTCGCTCCACACCGGCTCAACCTTGAGGCCGGTCGCGGCCGACGCCCTTTGCGCGGCCTGCTGGGCCAGGGCGAGGTCCGCGAGGCTCGCCACCTGGACCTGGAATCGAACCTGTGCGCCGGAAGAAGCGTTAGCAAGCTCGAAGGTAAGGCGCTGCGCGGTGGTCTGGTTCGGACCCACAAAAACGCGCATGCCGGCGTCCGCTCCCCCGATCGAGACGCGCGCCACATCCACCGAGAAGCCGATGCGAATCGTCGGCGCCACGAGTGTCCCGGTCAGGTCGGGCGCTTTCGGCAGACCGGCCGCGGCGCGAGCGGGCGTCGCCGTTGGGGAAGGCATCGGAGTCGCTCGCGCCACCGGACCTGCGGGCCCCCGCGGCTTCGCCTTGGGCGCTCCGCTGCGACAGCCCGGCGAGACCAGGAACAAGGTGGAGACCGAGAGGGCGAGGAGAGTTCGGGAATTCAAGGATGACCTAGTAGACGAAGGTGACACGCATGGTGACGCTCGCCGCCGGATAGTCATCGGGCAGCGGCAGGAGGTCGCTTCCCTGAAGCGCATTGGAGGCCGCCCGGTCGAGTGCGTTCAATCCTGACAGCGTGAGCATGCTGAGGCGTGAGATCTTCCCGCCCCGCTCCACCGTGAACTCGATCCCCACCTGCCCCCGCACGCCCAGCCGCGCGGGCTCGGGGATGATCCAGTTCCGGTAGACCTCGCTCTTGAAGTGATTGATCCACCGTGTGAAGTCGGCGCCCTCGGGGTCGAAGAAGAGGGGTCCCATCTGATGACCGGCGATCTCCACCTGCGACATGTCGCGCCGCTCCTTCATCGCGCGTTCGACGCTCCGGGTGGTGGCGCTCAGGAGTCCGCCCGATGGGCCCGCCATGCGCGGATCGTCGGCACGCGGCATCTGCAAAGCGCCGGTTTTCGGCAGAGGCATACCGCTCCGATCGGCGTCCTCGCCGCGACCCTGCCCTGCCTGCCGATTCGACTCCGGAACCGCCTCTTCCGGCCGCGACTCGGCCTGAGCGACCTTGGTACCCCGGCGCCCGATGTCCCGATCACGCTCCAGTTGGAGAATTTCCGCGCGCCGGTCCGATGCTTCGCCGATGCTGATCTTCGCGGACTTCGGCGGCGGAGGCGGTGTCGCGATCGGCCGGGGCGGAGGCGGTGTGGGCTGGGGCGCGGCCTTCGCGACTGCCTTCGGCGCGGGCGGACGCGCGAGACTCTTCGGAAGGAAGAAGGCCCGACGCTCCGGCGGTTTCTCGGCGATCAGAGAAACCGGCTCGCTCGGCTGGATCTTGAAGAGGAGGGCGAGGATCAAGGCGTGGATCGCCAGCGACGAGAGGAGCAGGGTGTCGCGCCGAGGGGTCTCGATGCGCGGTATCGGCCGGCGCGGGTCCTCCGTGGTCTCCGTGACCAGGTCGACCTCGTTGAAGTTGAATACCGCCACGTTGAGCGTGATGTTCTCAGGCCGGACTGTTCGGACCCACGCTCATCTTCTCGATAATCTCTTTCGCCATCCTTAAGACCGCGACGCCGTCTTCGCCCGAAACCACCGGGGGCGTCTTCTCCGTGATGGCCCGGACGAAGGCGATGGCCTGCCGACGCAGAGGCTCGCTCGAAGGCTCGCCCGGGGGGGCGCCGATCGACCCCATCTTGATCTCCGGCGCACCGCCGGCTCCGACCACGAGTTTGGCGACCTGGGCCTGTCGCGTCAGGAAGTCGCAGGACGCGTAGAGGCGCGAACCGAAGACGCGGAACTTCCGGATCTTCTCCGCGGACACGCGGCTCGCGGTGAGATTGGTGATGAGGCCGGATTCGAAGCGAATGCGCACGTTGGCGATATCGACGCGATCGGTCAGGACGGGGACGCCCACCGCGTCGATCTGGACCGGCTTCGACTTGTCGAGCGCGAGGAGCAGGTCGAGGTCGTGGATCATCAGATCGAGGATCACGTCGATGTCGAGGCTCCGGTTCGGAAACGGAGAGAGCCGGTGGACCTCGACGAAACGCGGCGTGCCGATCTTTCGAAGGGCTTCGGAAGCGGGGTTGAACCGTTCGACATGACCGACCTGGAGCACCACGCCCTTCTCCGCGGCGAAGCGGACGAGCCGCTCACCGTCCTCGAGGCTGGCCGTGATGGGCTTCTCGACGAGAACATGGCGGGAGGCGGCGATGAGCCGCGTGGCGACTTCAGCATGCGCGGCGGTGGGAACCGCCACCACCGCGGCGTCCACACTCCCGATGAAGGCATCGAGGTCCGCGGCGACCGTCGCGCCGAACGGCTCGGCCACCGCCTTCGCTTTGGCGGCATCGATATCGAAGACGCTCGACAGCCTGGCCCCCGGCGCCGCCGCGAAAACCCGGGCGTGGTGGGAGCCGAGTTGGGCTTGCCA
>CAZBTT010000118.1:0-11240 GCA_964494295.1 uncultured Acidobacteriota bacterium | reverse complement strand
CCAGGTCGAGAGGGTCAGGCCGTCTCTGGTGATGAACGACCCGTCGATCACCTCGATCCCGCCTAATGTTTCTTGTCGCCGCCGGGCGGTATGAAGACCGGGAAGGGTGACACCGTCCCGCCGCTCGCGGCCCCGATGACCTTCGGTGTTCCTTCCTGATCGACCTCGTCGATGCGGACCACCGAGTGCATGGGCACGAAAAAGCGCTTCACGCCCGCGAACTCATGCTTGAGGCTGTCCTCTGAGGGGTCGATCACGACCGAGGACTTCTGGCTCCAGAGCAGGTTCGAGACCTCGATGAAGCCGAACAGGTCGGAGGACCCCACGCTCTTCGCGTACAACTCGAGCACCCGGCCCTGATTCATGAAGGTGATGCGGTAGACGCGGGGCGAGGCCATGGGGTGCTCGTACGTTACCAACGCGCCCTCTGGTTTGTGCGTGTGCTTCCGCTCAAACCCGACCGAGCACGTGACGCAGGGCTCCTTCGAGGGACGGATATGCGAACTCGAAGCCGGTGTCCAGAGCCCTTTCGGGATTGACCCGCGCGCTCGCCATCAGCAGGGGCCCGGTCATGTCGCCCAGCGCGAGCTTCAATGCGAACTCGGGTGCGGGGATGACCGCCGGCCGGTTCAACACGCGTCCGAGGATCTTCGTGAACTCGGCGTTGGTCACCGGTTCGGGCGAGGTGGCGTTCACGGGTCCGCGCACCGCGTCGTTCATGAGGATGTGGTGGATCAGGTAGAGCAGATCGTCGAGCGCGATGAAGCTCCACCACTGCCGTCCGTGTCCGAGAGGGCCGCCGAGACCGAGACTGAAAGGCAGGAGCATGGGTTCGAGCGCGCCGCCCGCAGGGGTCAGCACAAGACCGCTCCGCAGATGGGCGACACGGATTCCCGCTTGAGCCGCGGGTTCAGCTGCGCCTTCCCATTCCAGACACACTTCGGGAAGGAAACCCGCACCGGGAGGATCCGACTCCCGCAGGATGCGATCGCCGCGATCCCCGTAGTAGCCGGTGGCCGAGGCGCAGATGAACACGGCGGGCGGTTTCTTCAGCGCGCCGAGGGTTTCGGCGAGCCGCCTGGTGAAGGGAACGCGCGAGTCCCTGATGAGCCGCTTCTTCTCAGCGGTCCATCGGCCCTTCGCGATCGGATCACCGGCGAGGTGGATGACCGCGTCGAAGCCCTCCATGTCCGAAGGATGGGCGGCGCCCTTGTCGGGATGGAATTCGATTTCGCGATCGTTCCGCGCCTGGTGTCGGGTCAGACGGTAGACCGTGTGCCCACCGCTTTCGAGGAAAGACACGAGCGAGCGACCGACGAGCCCCGTGGCGCCGGTGACGAGAATCCGCAGAGCCCGCTTCGAAGCGCGCCCGTGGACCGACAGATCTTTCGCGAGCACGCGATGCCGGTACGCGAATGTCGCCGCGAGTTTTTTCCGCACGAGGGCGGAGCCGAAGAGGTTACCGAGCCGTCCTGCGGGCAGTACGTAGCGGATCCGATCCTCCATCACGCTCGAGGAATCGTCCTTCGGTTCGAAGCGGTGGGTGTGATCGAAAAGATCAAAGGGTCCGGTGCGCTGAACATCGCGGAACATCTCTCCGTCCCGAACCTCCGCGAAGTCGGCGATCCAGACGATGCGCGCGCCGGGTGCGATGGGAACGTGCATCTCCACCGACCCACCCGCCGCAGGCGGGGCGAAGGGCGAGATCACGCGCGGCTCCTCCCAGGGTGGGGCCAGGCGCTCGAAGGCGCCGCGCCTCATGTGCCAGGCATAGACCGACCGAGCACTCGCCGGCACAACGGTTCGAAGGAGAAACTCGTGGGGGGTCACAAGGGGTAAGTGTGAGAGTATCGCGGGCTGGCTGATCGTTGCGATCAGCGCTTTCCCCCCACCCTTTCGAGGAGTATCCGTGGCCGCCCAGTACATGTTCACAATGAAGGACCTCCGCAAGGTAACCCCGCAGGGCAAAGAGCTTCTCAAGGGAATCTGGCTCTCGTTCTATCCCGGGGCGAAGATCGGCGTGCTGGGCGCGAACGGCGCGGGCAAATCCACCCTCCTTCGCATCATGGCGGGCGAGGACAAGAACTTCGCGGGCGAGGCCTTCGCGGCCCAGGGTGTCAAGGTGGGCTTCCTGCCCCAGGAGCCGGTGCTCGACGCCACGAAGAACGTTCGCGAGAACGTGGAAATGGCGGTGACGGCGAAGCGGAAGATCCTCACCCGCTACGACGAACTCGCCGCCAACTACGCGGACGAAACCGCGGATGAGTTCTCGAGACTTCAGGACCTGATCGACGCGCAGGACCTGTGGAACCTCGACACCCATCTCGACATGGCCATGGACGCGCTGCGCCTGCCCCCGGGCGATGCCGAAGTCACCAAACTCTCGGGCGGCGAAAAGCGACGCGTGGCCTTGTGCCGGCTGCTCCTCGACGCTCCTGACCTCCTGCTCCTCGACGAGCCCACGAACCATCTCGACGCCGAATCAGTCGCATGGCTCGAGCGTCATCTCAAGGAATACAAGGGCACGGTCGTCGCGATCACGCATGACCGTTACTTCCTGGACAACGTGGCGGGCTGGATCCTCGAACTCGACCGTGGCCAGGGCATTCCGTGGGAAGGCAACTACTCGAGCTGGCTCGAACAGAAGAAGAACCGTCTCGCCCTCGAAGAGAAGGAAACGAGCAGCCGCCAGAAAACCCTCGACCGCGAACTCGAGTGGATCCGCATGGCCCCCCGCGCGCGTCAGTCGAAGGGCAAGGCCCGACTCGCCCACTACGAAGAGCTGCTCGCCGAAGAGCAGGCCGCGGAGAAGCAGGACAACCGCCGCGAAATCACGATCCCCCCCGGGCCCCGCCTCGGCGACCTCGTCATCGAGGCGAAGGGCCTGCGCAAGGCCTACGGCGACAACCTGCTGATGGACGATCTGAATTTCAACCTGCCCCGCGGCGGCATCGTGGGCATCATCGGCCCGAACGGCGCCGGCAAGACGACACTCTTCCGGATGATCATGGGCCAGGAGAAACCCGACGCGGGCACCCTCAAGATCGGGGACAGCGTGGCGCTCTCCTACGTCGACCAGTCGCGTGAGGCCCTGAACGCCGAGTTCAACGTCTGGGAAGAGATCTCGGACGGGGGCAAAGATCTCGTCCTCGTCGGCAAGCGGGAGATGAATTCGCGCGCCTATTGTGCATCGTTTGGTTTCCGCGGCCCCGATCAGCAGAAGAAGGTGCGGGACCTCTCAGGCGGCGAGCGCAACCGGCTTCAGCTCGCCAAGCTCCTCAAGAGCGGCGGCAACGTCCTTCTCTTTGACGAGCCGACCAACGACCTCGATGTCGATACGCTGCGAGCGCTCGAAGAAGCTCTCGTCAACTTCGCGGGTTGCGCGGTGGTCGTCTCCCATGACCGCTGGTTCCTCGACCGCATCGCCACCCACATCATGGCGTTTGAAGGCGATTCCCAGGTGGTCTGGTTCGAAGGCAACTACCAGGACTACGAGGTCGACCGCCATCGCCGCCTCGGCACCGACGCGGACCAGCCCCACCGCATCAAGTACCGGAAACTGACGCGGTAGCGTAGGGGCACGCTGCGCGTGCCCCGAAATCGACCGCGAGGACGCTTCGTGGATCTGGGATCCTACGAATCGCCGGGGAGGGCAACGATCGCGGCGACGAGCCCCGGCAGATCCTCGGTGACCACCTGCCACACGATGTCCTCATCAACCCCAAGGTAGTCATGGACCACCTTGTGCCGCATGCCGATGATGTCAGCCCACGGAATCTCGGGGTGCGCACGTGCAAATTCCTGAGACACCTGCCGCGCAGCCTCGCCGATGACTTGAACCAGATGAGTCAGGGCGAGGCGAAGATTCTCGTCGCCGTCATACGCGTGGCGTGAAAGCCCCTGCGTCTTGCCAATGGCTTTTCTCGCCGTGTCGAGCATGTGCCCGACGTAGACGACATCACGCGGCGACATACACCGGTTCGGCGCCCTCCAATACCTGATCCCGGATGCGCGGGTTCAAGAACTTCCGGGTCACCAGGTCGACGCGCCGACCGTGGAGGAGGGTGGACAACTCGCGTTCCATGCTCACGAACGCAAGGCCAGGCGTATGGCCGGGTTGAAAGTCGACCAATACGTCGACGTCGCTATGAGGTCCGAAGTCCTCGCGAAGGACCGAGCCGAACAGGGCCAGCCGCGCGATGTGATGCCGCTGACAGAATGCCGAGACTGCATCACGATCGAAGGAGATCCGAGGGCTCATGGCACGGTCATGATACCCGTCGATGTCGCTTGAACGGCGCGGGATTGCGTCGTCCCCCGAGGCAGGCTTCGCGCTGGCCCGAGGACTGCTTCGTCGAACCTTCTCGCTGGCCTCGTCGCAGTGACGAGCGCCCTACCTCTTTATCGCGTCGACCGCCGTCCGTACTTCGATGCGCGGCGCCGAGATGCCGTTCGTGTCGGTGATCGGCCGGCCCGACGTCTTGAGCGCCGCCTCCAGCTGATCGGCGGTCGCCGATGGCTTCGCCTGCAGGAGCAGGGCCAGGGCGCCCGAAACGTGGGGGGCCGCCTGCGACGTTCCCGCGAAACCGGCGACGCCACCGCCCATGCCCGAGGAGCTGATGGCGGCTCCCGGCGCCAGCAGGTCGAGCGCGGTGCTGCTGTTCGAGAAACAGGCGATCTTGTCCGCGGACGTGGAGCCGTCGGTGCAACCGAAGCTGATGGTGCCCACGTTTCCGTCGTACACCGCGCCGACGCCGATAGCGTTCGAAATGCACGCGGGCGCGCCGATCTCGCCCTTGTTGGCGGAATTGCCGGCCGACGCAACGGTCAGGGTACCGCGGGCACGGAGAGCGCCTACAGCCTGGGTGAGAGCGAGCGTGAAAGCCGACGCCTGATCGCACGGTCCGGCGAAGCTGCCAAACGTGAGAGACGCGTTCACGATTTTCACCGCGGGCTGAGTGGAGAGGATCCAGTCGAAGGCTTTGAGGAGCTGGGTCGCGGAGGCCGCGGCCCCCGTGCGGTCGAGGACACGGACGGCGACGATGTCCGCATCGGGAGCCATGCCGCGGGGAGCGACGCGGCCGCCCGAGGTGATGACGCCGGCGACATGGGTGCCGTGACCCTGCTCGTCCTCAGCGCCTCCCGGACCCGAGGCTTCCGGGCGTCCGCCCGGGCAGCAGCCGCTGCCGTCGGCGTTGGTGCAGAAACACTGCTGGGCCACGATGTCGTCCTGAAGATCGGGATGATCGGAGTCGATGCCGGTGTCGAGAACCGCCACCGCCACGCCCTGGCCCGTGATGCCCTGCGCGTGAACATCGCGGGCATGAACGAGGTCGGTGCTCTCCGCGAGCGCCATCTGTCCGGGGAGGTCGAGGTCGATGCGCTGCACGCGGTAGTCGCGGACCAGCTTCTTGAGGCCCTCGAAAGTGACGTAGCCCCCTACGGCCGAGATGTTCGCGAAGGTATCGGTGACCCGGAACTCGTCGGCGCTGATCTGATCGAGCACACCGTCGCGGCGGGAGCTGATCGCCTTCGATCGTGAACCCAGGTCGGTCAGGGAGAGATCGTCGGCATCGAAGAGGACAATGACCCGCACGCTCGGTTCCGAGGCCATCGATGAGAGAACCGACGAGCCGACCACGCCGGGCGCGGCCAGGGGCGCATCCCCGGAATTCGGGACGAGCAGGGCGACCAGAAGAAGAAGAACGAGCGGAAGGCGCCTCATGGGGACTCTCCTCTAGAAGATGAACTGCGTCTGGATCCGGAGTTCCTTGGTCGTCTCTCGCACCCGGTCATCGCGCAGCGCGCGGAAATCGGCCACCACCTTGAGGGTGTGCTTGAGGATGAAGTAGTTGATCACGCCGCCCTTCTCCGTGAGGTTGTTGGATGCGGTGCGGCTCGACGGGTCGTAGCCGGCAAAGCGGGCCGCCACCTCGAGCTTGTCCCGTTTGAGGAAGTAGCCGGCCTGGACGTTATAGCCGTTCGAGTTGAACGAACCCGAAGACTGAGCCGCGTTCCCCGAACTGGCGGAAGAGCTGCCGCTCACCGCCTCGGGCGTCCGCTTGCGGTGGAAGTATTCCGCGAAGACCGAGAAGCCCTTGTACTTGTAGACGAGGTCCGCGCCCAGCACCGTGGTGTTGAGGTCGGTCAGGTTTGTAGCACCCGAAAGATCGTTGCTCTCCAACTGGCCGGCGATCGCGAGCAGGGGCTTGTCCCAGCCCTCGAAGGCGCTCTCGGAATATGAAACCTTGCCGAAGGGCTCGACGCTGAGACGCGCGTTGTACTGGAGTTTCGTGTTGTCGTTCGCGGTGCGGCTGGCGGAGTTTCCGTTGAAAACGCCGGCGAAGTACTCGACCTTGTCGTTCCCCACCCGGCCGTGCAACTGGAGGCCGATGTCGCGGCCGCGGGTGAACTCGCCGCTCAGGAGCGACCGGTCGGCGAACTGCTGCTTGCCCGAGCTGGTGCTTTCCTGCCGGCCGAGAGGCACCTTGAGCTGGCCGAAGGTGATCTTGAAGGTTCCCTTCTTCGAAGCGTCCCAGGTGAGGGTCGCGTCTTCGAGCGGGGTTTGGGTCGAGGCGCCCGCCTCGGGTCCCGCCCACGAGAGCTGAAGCTCGTACGTGAGTTCCTTCTTCCAGAACCAGCCCTCGAGCGACGTCTTGGCGCGGCGGATCTTGAAGGAGGGCTTCGACTGACCATCCGCCGTCGTGCCCGGAAGTCGGACATTGTCGGGCGGCATCTCGTTGATGAAGCGGAACTGCAGGCGGTTCGAAAGAGTGATCTCGGCGTTGTCGAGGGTGAGCGTGGTGGCCCCGTCCTGATGCGTGATCTTGAACCCGCCCGGCGCCGCAGGGTCCGCTGCCTGGGTCGCCGCGGCGTTGTCCTTTGACGCCACGACTCTTTCGGCCGTCTCCGCAATCGGCGCCGAGGCGGCGACGGGAGTGTCGGCCATGGCGATCGTCAGGGCAAGAACTTGGGCAACGTGAAACATAGATCCCCCTCCAGGGTGGAAACTCGGGTCTGTCCAACTACGGCTGGGACGGCGAAGCGATGGGGGAGCTTAAACCGCTTTGCGGACGACGCTCAGGCGATCGATGGCCGCGGCGAGAGCGAAGTCCTTCTCGGTGATTCCGCTCGCGTCATGGGTGCTGAGGGCGAGCCGCACCCGCGAATAACGGATATCGATGTCGGGGTGGTGATCCGCGGCTTCGGCGAGGTCACCGACCCGGTTCACGAATTGAAGGGCCTGCTTGAAGCCTTCGAAGACGAACTCGCAGCGGAGCGCGCCTCGGGACAGGCTCCATCCGTGAAGTTCGCCGAGCCGCTTGCGGATCACGGGAACCGCGAGTGCCTTCGTCTTTGACTTTGCCATGGGAGCCGCCTCTCGTGCTGCTGTTTGTCTAAACCGCGGGGCCGCGGGGGCGACCCGGACGCCTTCGGCCGCGTCGGCGCGCCGGCCTTCGCGGAACCTCCGCGCCGGCCGCCACATCTGGACGGGGGCCCGGTGCCTGAGGCGCCCTGCCGCGCGCGAACTCATCTGGTGAGACCGGAGGCGCTTGGGCTTCGACCGCTCTCCAATGCGCGACGATCTCGGGATCGAGCCCGTGGATCTCCGCGAGGAGCAGAGCTTCCTGGAAATAGGGTTTGCGGGCGAGGTTCCGTTCGGAGTTTTGCGGCAGATCGGTGCGGTGGAGTTTCGAACCGACCGCGGCGAGAAGCCCCAGGCGCTCGATATCGCGTCGCGCGAAGGGAAGGCTAATGGCCGTCTCTCCCTGGGGCACACCCGCGCCGTGCCCGAGGTCCGCCTCCTCGTCGAGTTCCACCATCTCGGCGACCACGTCGGTCTCGTCCACCTGGCCCTCGAGCGCCTCTTCGGGGAGAACCTCTTCAGGCTCCTCCAGGAAATCCCGCGGACCATCGACGTCCACGTAGGGACGCTTGCGGGCCGTTGCGCGCAGGCCGCTCGATAGCGGAATCCCGAGAGGCGGAAGGAGGTGGGCGATCAGGATGGCGTTCGACAAGGCGGAGTCCGACCCCGTCCGATTCCGATACTCGTCGAGCGTGCCGAGGGTGTCCAAAAGCCCGGACTCGCCGCGGCTCAACGCCTTGTGGGCTTCGGGGAAGATGTAGGCGAGCAGGCCCATGGCGTAGAGCTGTTCGAAAGTCGCGCGCGCCGAGCCCTGCCGGAGGATCTTGTAGATCTCGTCGAGGATGCGCACGTGGGAACTTTTCACGATCTCGCCCCGGCGGGCGCGCATCGCCTCCTGGGCATCGCGATCGATCCGGAAGCCGAGCCGGCAGGCGATCGCCACCGCGCGCATCATGCGGACCGGGTCCTCGCGGAAACGCTCGTCGGGATCGCCGATGACCCGCACCCGTTTGGCTTCGAGATCTTCGATGCCCCCGGTGTAGTCGATGATCGAAAAGTCCGCGATGTCGTAGAAAAGCGCATTGATCGTGAAGTCGCGGCGGAGGGCATCCTCCTCCGGCGTGCCGAACGTGTTGTCGCGTTTGACGATGGTGTCGCCTTCTTCAGGCTCGGCCTTGCGGCGAAACGTCGCCACCTCGACGACCTTGTTGCCGAAGCGCACATGGCAAAGCCGGAAACGCCGGCCGATGATGAAGCAGTTGCGGAACAGCTTCTTGACCTGCTGGGGCGAGGCGTCGGTTCCGATGTCGAAGTCCTTCGGCTTGCGGCCCAGCAGGAGATCGCGCACGCCGCCGCCCACGAGAAACGCCTTGTAGCCCGAACTCCGAAGGCGATACAGAACCCGCAACGGATCGGGATCGATCTGCTTTCGGGAGAGCGTGTGCTGCGAGCGGGCGAGGATCCTCGGTTGCATTAATGGGGGGCGGCGGGCCTTGCGACCCACAACGACTGATTATATCCGCCGGCAGACGACCCCCGGGGCGATTTCACCGGAGGCGGCCGTTTGGAGCCAGCCCGAACTGGCTATATGTTGGGCACCGTACGGAACGCGGGGGGGGGATCGACCATCCTTATCGTGGGATTCGATGCCCACAAATATGCTCCAGGAAAATCACATCCTCGCCGCGCTGCCGGCGGAGGTCCGAAAGAGGCTCTATCCTCAGTTGGAGCTCGTCCCCATGCCACTCGGCAAGGTGCTGTACGAGTCGGGAGACACCCTGCGTCACGTGTACTTCCCGATCGACTGCATCGTGTCCCTCCTCTATGTCATGGAGGACGGCGCGTCGGCGGAAATCTCCGTGGTCGGGAACGAGGGCCTCCTCGGCGTGGCCTTGTTCATGGGCGGGGAGAGCACACCCAGCCGGGCGATCGTGCAGAGCGCCGGGTCCGCCTACCGGCTCCCCGGCCAGGTCCTCAAGGACGAGTTCAACCGGCACGGCGCGCTGCTCGTGCTGATGCTGCGGTACACGCAGGCTCTCCTGACCCAGATGGCCCAGACCGCGGTCTGCAACCGGCACCACACCATCGATCAGCAGCTGTGCCGCTGGCTCCTCTTGTCGATGGATCGCCTTTCCGGCAACAAGCTGACCATGACCCAGGAACTGATCGCGAACATGCTGGGCGTGCGACGCGAAGGGGTCACCGAGGCCGCGGGCAAACTTCAGAAGGCGGGCGTGATCCAGTACAGCCGGGGACAGATCACGGTGACCGACCGGCCGAAGCTCGAAACCCTGAGCTGCGAGTGCTACGCGGTGGTGAAAGCCGAGACGGACCGCCTCATGCCTTATCTCCCCCCGATTGTGCACACTCCGACGGTTCGTCTGAGACCCACGCCCACCGCGCTGAGCGCGGAGCCCCCCCCCTCGCGCGCTAGGCGCTGAGGATCTGACCGGGCAGGGCCTGGCGGTGACCCACGTCGGAGAAGAGCCGATCCACCTCGTCCCTGACGACACCGTAACATTCGCAGGAGCGGCTGAGAAGCCCCGCACGGTCCACGACCGAGATGTGGCCGCGCCGGTAGCGGATGAAGCCGGCCTCCTGCAGCCGGCCCGCCGCGGCGGTGATGCCCTCGCGCCGCACCCCGAGGATGTTGGCGATGAGTTCCTGGGTCATCACCAGTTCGTGGGTCGGGCGTCGGTCCACGGTCAGCAGGAGCCATCGGCACAATTGCTGTTCGATTGAGTGATGGCGATAGCAGGCCGCGGTTTGGCTCATCTGGGTCATCACCGCCTGGGTGTAGCGAAGAAGAAGGCGCTGCGCGAAACCCGCCCGGTCGAACTCCTCCTTGAGCAGACCTCCCTCGAGGCGGTAACCATGGCCGGCGGTCTGCACCACCGCGGAACTCGAGGTGCTGTTTCCGCCCATGAAGAGGGCGATGCCGACCACACCCTCGTTGCCCACACCCGCGGTCTCGGCCGACTCCCCGGATTCGGTCACGTAGTGAAGAGAAACGATGGAACTCGTCGGAAAGTAGGCGTGGCGCAACTGCTGGTCGGGCTCGTAGAGCAACTCTCCAAGCCGCATGGGAACGAGTTCGAGATTCGGGACCACACGGTCGAACTCCTCCTTCGTGAGCGCAGCTAGAAGATAGTTCTGGCGCGGAGAATGTGTTTCAGGCATCAGTGCTGGCCCTGCCGGTTCTCCGTCACCTCAAGGCCCACGCCGCGATAGCCGACAAAACGGCACGAGTGGTCGAACATGGGCTCGCCGCTCACCCTGAATCGGCGCACTCCGCCGTTTGGATCCTGGCGAGAGAAAGCGAAGTCGAGGAAGGGCTGGCGCGAGTCGATCAGGGCCTGCAGCGCTGTTCGCTCCGCTTCGTCCCAGCCTTCGGAGGCTTCTTGCGGCTTATCGGCGTCAAAGGCGGCGACGCGGATGCCGAGCATTTCGAGCACCGGCCCCGAGGTCTTGGTGAAGTTCCCGTGGTCATCCTGCTCCCAGTACCAGTCCGAGGCCAGCTCAGTGAGGCTCCGGTACCGGGCTTCGCTCTCGCGCAGTTCCGCGGTCCGCGCCTTCACCTGCTCCTCGAGTTCCCGGTTGAAGTTCTCGAGCTTCTTGTACAAGAGCCTTACTTCCAGCATGTTGTGAATTCGGGTCTCCACCTCAATGAGGTCAAAGGGTTTGCTGATGAAGTCCTTGGCTCCGGCCTGCAGGGCACGCAGTTTGTGGCCCGGTTGGGCGGTCAGGACGATGACCGGGACGTAGCCGTCCTCGGCGTTGGTCTTGAGCGCCTCGAGCAGTTGAAAACCGTCCATCCCCGGCATCTGCAGGTCGAGCAGGATCAGGTCGTAGCGGTTCTTCCGATGCATGGCGC
>CAZBTT010000117.1:0-11312 GCA_964494295.1 uncultured Acidobacteriota bacterium | reverse complement strand
GGCGGTGGGGTGGGGGAGGCCTTGTGATGCGGGCGAATGTCGACCTCGGCCCAGGCCTCGAAGGGGATGGGGTTGACCGATGTGCCGCCGCCGATCCGGCAAACGTTGAATGTGGTCTTGGGCTCGCATGCGACCTGGAACTCGGAGACCATCGCGATCGCACGGCCGAGCGCGTGGATCGGGTTGACCCGGCCGAAGTGCCCGTAGCTGTGGCCGCCCGGCCCCTTGTACGCGAGGCGATAGCGGAAACTGCCCACACCCACGTGGGTCATGCCGAGGCCGGTGCCATCGACGGAAACGAAGCGGTCGATCTTCCCCTTGAGGGTGTCGCCGAACAGCGCCTTCGTACCGCGCAGGTCACCGAGACCCTCTTCGCCGACGTTGGCGACAAACGTGATCGGGCCCTCGGTGACGACCTTCGCCTCGTTCATCGCCCGAACCACGCCGATGATCACGGCGAGCCCGCGGCAGTCGTCCCCGATGCCGGGACCGTGAAGCCAGGTCCCCTCGCGCCGCACTTTGACGTCGGTTTCGATCGGGAAGACGGTATCGAGATGGGCCGCGAAGACGAGATGAGGCTTCGGTCCCTTCCCCGGCCGCTCGCCGAGCACGTTCCCGACCGCGTCGATGCGGACGTCTTGAAGGCCAAGTTTCGTGAAGATGTTCTTGAACTCGAGCCCTCGCTTCTCCTCCGCGAAGGGCGGCGCGGGTATCTCGCACACGCGTATCTGCTCGGCGATGATCTCAGGCTCGTTCACCTTCGCCCGCTCGAGGGCCGCGACCACGTTCTTGTCGGCCATGAGCAGGGCGCCCACATCGGTCCCTTGAGCGAGGGCGAGAGCGGGCGTGAGAAGCGAGAGTGCGAGGGCGACGGTCGTCTTCATGTGTTCTTTCCTTGAGTCAGACATTGATTTCGCCCTTGAGGTACGGAACGACGCGCCCGCCGATGTGCACACGGTCGCCCTTGAGTTCGCAGAAGAGTTCGCCGCCCCGCGCTGAACGCTGGAGAGCGGTGAGAGACGTCTTGCCCAGGCGATCGGCCCAGAAAGGAATGAGGGAGCAGTGCGCCGAGCCCGTGACCGGATCTTCGTCGATACCCACGGCGGGAAAGAAACAGCGCGAGACGAAGTCAACACTGTTCCCCTTCGCGGTGGCGAGCACTCCGAAGGTCGAAGCCGCCGCGAGTTTCACGAAGTCCGGCCGCAGCGCGGCCACCTCCGCCTCGGTGTCGTACACGACAACGAGATCCCGTGACTTGAGGACTTCGACCGGGGGCTTCCCCATGGCTTCGGCGAGGGCGGGGTCGATGCCGATGGCTTTGGGCGGACGGGACGGGAAGTCCAGGATCAGACGATCCGAGGCGCTGTCGACCTCGAGTTGGCCCACTCCCGAGTTGAAGACCACGCGTTTCAGACCGGGCGCGAGTTCGTTCATCACGACGAAGGCAGCGGCGAGTGTCGCGTGTCCGCACAGGTCGACCTCCACCGTGGGCGTGAACCAGCGGATGCCGTAGTGCCCGGCGCTCGACGCCTGGATGAAGGCGGTCTCGGAGAGGTTGTTCTCCATCGCGATCTTCTGCATCAACTCCGCGGAGAGCGGCTCGACATACGGCACCACGGCGGCGGGGTTGCCCCGGAAGACCTCGCTGGCGAACGCGTCCACCTGATAGATCGGGAGTTTCATGAGCGGTGGAGGTTACGACGACTGGCCACTCCGTCACTCGTGGTCGCGAATCGCACCCATAAACGCCTCGCCGAACTGGGTGAGCTTCGCGGGACCGACACCGCTGACCGCCAGGAAGGCGTCCGCATTCGTCGGCTTCTCGCGGGCCATCGAGCGCAGGGTGGCGTCGCCGAAGATGACGAAGGCCGGGACGTTGCGTTCGTCCGCGAACGTTCGCCGAAG
The DNA here is from genome assembly GCA_964494295.1 of uncultured Acidobacteriota bacterium. Classification (GTDB taxonomy): domain Bacteria; phylum Acidobacteriota; class Vicinamibacteria; order Fen-336; family JAGNNV01; genus JAGNNV01. Next base: position 9,407 of record CAZBTT010000117.1, on the reverse strand, counting down.
GGCTTTGAGTTTCTCGAACAACCCTTCATCGTAGGGAGCCTCGTCGGCGTTGACGCGCGCGCCGCGGCCCCTTCTCTCGCCCGCCGCCGCCACCGCTTTCTTGGGCGCGACCGGCCGGGGCATCTCGAAACTCCCCCGCGTCTTGAGGAACTCTGCGCCGGCCGAGGTGAGATCCACGGTCGGGTAGTCGCCGGTCATCTGATTGAGGAGACCGCGGCGGACGGCTTCCCGGCCGATCTGCTGCCACTCCTCCCGCGAGAACTCCTTGCCGATGCCCCAGGTGGAAACCCCTTCGTGATTCCAGCGCGTGATCTGCTCCGTGGTCCGCGCGGTGAGGATGTGGGCGTGGTGCATGAGACCGAAGGTGGCCGAGCGTCCCATCGAAGAACCGGTCGAGCGGACGCGATAAACCGTGGACAGGAGCTTCTGCATGGGAATACTGGCGTCGAACACTTCGCGCGGAGTGAGGCAGTTATCGCAGCCGCCACAGTTGGGCTCGGAGAAACGTTCGCCGAAATACTCGAGGAGGTTGGCGCGGCGGCAGCCCGTGGTCTCGCCGTAGTCGATCATCCGACGCAGTTGAGCCTTGGCGACGCGTTTCTCGACGTCGTCGGTGATTTCCTCGATGAAGCCAAGCTGCTTCGCGACGTCGGAGGCGGAGAAGAGCAGCACACATTCAGAGGCCAGGCCGTCCCGCCCGGCCCGGCCCGTCTCCTGGTAGTAGCCCTCGACATTCTTCGGCAGATCGTGGTGGATGACGAAGCGGACATTGGGCTTGTCGATGCCCATGCCGAAGGCGACGGTGGCGCAGATGACCTGCACGCGGTCGCGAACGAACGCCTCCTGATTCTTCGAACGATCGTGGTCGGAAAGGCCCGCGTGATAGGGCCTGGCCTGGATGTTGGCGTCGCGCAGACTCTCGGCCACCGACTCGGCGGCACGGCGGCTGGCGCAATAGACGATTCCGGCGCCCCCACGGTGGGCGGCGACCAGGTGGCGCACCTGATCGGCCGGTCTCGACTTCGGTATGACCCGGTACGCGAGGTTCGGGCGATTGAAGCTGCCGATCGAAACAAAGGGATCCTTGAGGTGAAGCTGGGCGACGATGTCCTTGCGCACCCGCTCGGTGGCGGTGGCGGTGAGGGCCATGAAGGGGATCTTCGGGAAGCGCTCACGCAGCTCGACGAGGCGGCGGTACTCGGGACGGAAGTCGTGGCCCCACTCGCTGATGCAGTGGGCCTCGTCGATCGCCACGCGCTCCACCGGCCACTCGCCAAGCGACTTCATGAAGCTCAGCTGGAAGAGTCGCTCGGGGGCCACGTAGAGAAGGCGATACTGGTTGCGCCAGAGGCCACGGTATCGCTCGCGCGCATCGTCGGAATCGAGCGAGGAGTTGAGGAACGTCGCCTCGACGCCGTTTTGCTGCAGGGCGTCGACCTGGTCTTTCATCAAGGCGATAAGAGGCGAAATCACCAGAGTCAGGCCCTGGCCGAGGACCGCGGGGAGCTGGAAACACAGCGACTTCCCGCCCCCGGTGGGCAGCAGGGCCAGGACGTCGCGCCCCGCGAGAGCGGCGGACACGATGTCCTCCTGGTAAGGCCGGAAGCTGGAGTAACCGAAGGAATCCTTCAGCGCTTCAAGGGTCTTTTTCATTGCAGGCGGCGGACTCTAGTTTGCGCGGCCGTGCGAATATCAAGCGGCCATGGAAGAAACAGCGAAGCAGACATCGTTCGGGGATTTTGTCAGCATCATCGACCGGTTGAGGTCCGATGGCGGATGCCCCTGGGACCGGGAACAGACCCACATGACCCTCCGCCAGGCGACCCTCGAGGAGGCCTACGAGGTGGTTCATGCCATCGAGGCCGGCGATGCGGCGAACCTCAAGGAAGAGCTGGGCGACATCCTGCTGCACGTGGTCTTCCATTCGGACATCGCGAAGCGGGCCGGAGAGTTCTCGATCGACGACGTCATCGCCTCGGTCGCGGACAAGATGGTGCGGCGGCATCCCCATGTATTCGGGACGGTTGAAGCGGCGACGTCCGAGGCCGTCTTGAAGAACTGGGAGGAACTGAAGCGCCAGGAACGAACCGCCAAAGGAGGCGCTGACCACGCCTCCATCCTCGACGCGGTCCACCGTCACACCCCCGCGGTCATGGAGGCCTCAGCCCTTTCCGAGAAGGCGGCAAAGGTGGGCTTCGACTGGGCGAGACCCGAAGACGTGCGCGGAAAGATCGAGGAGGAGCTGAACGAGATCTCCGCCGCGATGCTGGAGCCGGCGGAAGGGCGTCATCAGAGGCTCGAGGACGAGGTGGGCGACCTGATGTTCGCGGTCATCAACCTCGGGCGGAAGTTGGGCGTCGACGCAGAGACCGCCCTCCGCGGCACGAACCGGAAATTCCGCTCACGTTTCGCTCACGTCGAAGCCGGCCTGGCAAAGCAGGGAAAGGCCCCGAAGGAAGCAACCCTCGACGAGATGGAAGCCCTCTGGCAGTCCGCAAAGGGGTAGGGCCTACTTCCAATCCGCGACGAAGAGGTTCGTCTCCCCCGGCTTCGCGGACTTTCGATTCGAGGCCCAGATCAGCTGCTTGCCGTCGGGCCGGAACATCGGGAAACCGTCGAACGTGGGATCGAAGGTGATCCGTTCGAGCGATGCGGGCCCGGCCTTGCTTGCGGCGGCATCGACAAGGTAGAGGTCGAAGTTGCCGCTGCGCGGAGCCGGGTGGTTCGACGAAAAGATGATCTTCTGACCGTCGGGCGTCCACGAGGGGCCGAAGTTGGCGCCGCCCAGGGCGGTTACCTGACGCTGGTCCGAACCGTCCGCGTTCATCACGAAGATCTCGACCCGGCTGGGGCGGATCATGTTCTGCGACAGAAGCTTCCGGTAGTCGGCGAGTTGCGCCTCGTCCTGGGGATGATGGGCGCGGTAGACGATGCGCTTGCCGTCCGGCGACCACCACGGGCCGCCGTCGTAACCCGGGGTGTTCGTGAGCCTGCGGATATCGCTGCCGTCCACGTTCATCGTGTAGATCTCGAGGTCTCCGTCCTTTATCGACGTGAAGACGATCTTCTTCCCGTCGGTGGAAAGCACGGCCTCGGCCGTGTACACGTTGTAGCTCGTGAGGCGCTTGAGGTCGGAGCCATCGACGTTCGCGGTATAGATGTCGAAGGGATCGAGCGGCCAGACGTAGCCCGCGGAAGGGTCGGGACGGGGCGGGCACTCCTTCTGATGCGCGTGGGAGGAGCCGAAGAAGACGCGCTTTGAGCCGGGCAGGAACCAGCCACAGGTGGTCTTGCCGTCTCCGGTCGACACCCGGCGGAGATCCGAGCCGTCCGCGCGCATCACGAACTGCTGGTCGCAGGCGCGGCCGTCGCGCGAAGACTGGAACGTGATCCACTTCCCATCGGCGCTCCAGTAGGCCTCGGCGTTCTCGCCGCCATTCGTGATCTGGCGGAGGTTGGCGAGGCGGGTTTCGCCGTCGGCGGGAGGGAGGACGGTCGACGGAGCCTGGGCCGAAACCATGGTCGAGGCGGCAAGGAGGAGGGCGGAAAGGGCCTGAAGAGGTCGGGTGGTTCGGTTCATGCGAGACAGACTCTAGACGTGCGACGGCGACGGAGCGAATTCGGGATAGGCGCCTCGCCGCTCTACGTATACTGAGCCCGCTTGACTTCCATCATCCGTTCCGCCGATGACGCTTTGTTCCAGCAGCTCCTCGGCGAAGCCGCGGCGGCGCGGGCCATCGTCATCGACACCGAGTCCGACAGCCTCTACCACTACCACCAGAAGATCTGCCTGGTTCAAGTCGCTACCGAGGCCGGTACTTCGTACCTCATCGACCCTCTGGAGGGCTTCAAGGTCGAGGACCTCCGCCCTCTTCTCGAGAATCCGGATCTCACCAAGATCTTCCACGGCGCCGACTACGACATCGCGCTGTTGAAGGCCAAGGCGTCGATCGGTGTCCGCAACATCTACGACACCATGGTGGCCGCGAAGTTTCTCGGCCGGACCGAGGTGGGGCTGCAGGCGACCTTGCGCGACGAACTCGGTCTCACCATCTCCAAAGGCAACCAGAAGGACGACTGGTCGGCCCGTCCCCTCTCGACCGAACAACTCGCTTACGCGCTCACCGACGTCAACCACCTGCTCGAGGTCATGACGAAGCAGCGTGCGGAACTCGTGACCATGAGACGCCTTCATTGGGTCGAGGAGGAGTGCCGCGCCCTCGAGTCGCTGAGCGGTCTTCCCGCGAAGACGGACCCTCGCGAGGTCTTCCGGGACGTGAAAGGCGTGGCGGCCCTGTCGCCCCGCGCGCTCGCGGTCTTCCGTGAACTGATCGCCTGCCGCGAGGTCATCGCCGATGAACTGGATCTGCCTCCCTTCCGGGTCGCGGTGAACGAGTCGCTCATGGCCCTCGCGCGTTCGGAGAAGGACGGCGGACGCGACGCGGTGACGAGTCACATCAGGCGTCGCGAATTCGCGGAGCGGTTCCACGAAGCCCTCGCGCGCGGTCTCGAAACACCCGAGGGCGATCTCCCCAAACTCGAGCGCGGCCGGCGCATCGAACTACCGCTGGCTCAGCAGCGGCGGGTGGCCGCCCTCAAGGACTGGCGCAAAGCCGCGGCCACACGCACCGGCCTCGAACTCTCGCTCGTCATCCCCCAACGCCTGATCGACAAGATCGCCGAGGCGGGTCCACGCTCGCTCGATGACCTGCACGCGATCGAGGGTCTGCGGCGGTGGCGGGTCGAGGCGTTCGGCGAGGAGATCCTCAAGATCACCCGAGCATGACCCCCCGCCGGCTGGCCGCGATCAAGGAGATCCTGGACCTCGCCTACGGTGAGTACGATGCGCGCTGGATTGAACCCGACCCGGTTCAGTTCGTCTGGCGCTACGACCAGCCGGAGGATCGCGAGGTCATTGGCCTCATCTCATCCGCCCTCGCCTACGGGAACGTAATCCAGATCAAGCGCAGCGTCGAACGCGTGCTCGAGGTGCTCGGCCCCCGGCCCGCCCGCGCCATCGACTCGCTCGACACGAAGGCGACGCTCAGAGCCCTTGCCGGGTTCAAACACCGTTTCAACGATGCCGCGGATGTGACCTGTCTCCTCGCCTTCATCCGGGGCATGCGGCGCGGCGCCGGTTCGGTGGAACGCTTCTTCGCGGAAAGCGGGCCGATCGTCGACATTGGCGCCACCCTTGCGAGCTTCGTGGGGCGAACGTTTTCACTTCCCCGCGACGGGATCTACGGGCGCGGTCCGTTGCCCGAGCGGGCGGGCGTGCGTTTCTTCTTCCCGTCGCCCGAGGACGGCAGCGCGTGCAAACGTCTCTGCCTCTATCTGCGCTGGATGACGCGGAGGGACAGTGTCGATCCCGGCGGCTGGAGCCTCGTGCCGCGTTCGTCCCTCCTCATCCCCCTGGACGCCCACATCATCAACATCGGCAGGTCGGCGCGGCTCACGAAGCGCACCACGCCGGGATGGAAGATGGCGGAAGAAATCACCGCGACGCTTCGCAGGTGCGATCCCGAAGACCCCGTGAAATACGACTTCGCTCTGCACCGGATGGGCCTGTTCAAACGCGAGGCGGATCTCGAATCCCTTCGCCGGGCCTGAACCCCGGCACGCATACAATCTCGACGATGTCTTCGCCACATATCGACCCCGAAGAATCTCAGCGTCACGCGCTGTTGAAGTTCGACTACGCCAAACGGCCGCTGGCCGGACGAGTCGTCTTCGTGGCGGGGGGCACAGGCGGGCTCGGGGCGGCCACGGCGGCGCTTCTGATCACGGAGGGGGCGTATCCCATCCTCGGCTACCGCGACAACAAGGGGCGGGCCGAACTGGTCCGGCAGCGCCTTCAAGACACCTACTCCGGACCTGTGGGCCTCGTCCAGGGCGACATCAGCGACGATGCCGCGCGAAAACGTTGTGTCGAGGAGGTAGTGGGATCGCGCGACCGGATCGATGGCCTCGTGGTCTTCTCGGGCCACCCCGCCCGCGCCAGGACCTTTGACCTCGACCCCCACGCCTTCCAGGAAGCGCTGGACCAGAACACCGTGGCCCCGCTCCTGCTCGCGCGCGACGTCGCCCTGGCCATGCGGGAACGCGGCGCCCGCGGCGCGATCGTGCTGGTTTCGAGCATGCAGGGCACATACCCCTTCGAAGGGTCGCTCGCCTACGGCACGTCGAAGGCCGCGCTCATCCACGGCGCCCGCGTCCTGGCGAAGGACTTCGGCGGCCGGGCGGGCGTCAACGTGAACGTGGTGGCGCCCGGCGTCACGACCGCGGGAATGGCGCGCGTGTCGATCGACTCGGGCAAGTACGACCCGATGATCGACCGCGGGGTCATCACTCGCTTCGGCCGCCCCGAGGACATCGCCCGCGCGGTCCGTCTCCTCATCGACCCGGAGAGCTACATCACCGGCCAGGTCCTCGTAGTCGATGGCGGCCTCACCCTCCGCCGCGACATGTAACTGCCAAGTTGACGTCAAAAGCCTTCGCCAACGAAACTTGTCGGATATGAAACACGTCTCGGCCATTCTTGCGATTTCTCTGGCGGTCTCGGGCTGCAATCAGGCGACGGGCTCCGCGGTGGCCGCGGCCACCCCCGACCAGAGCGGCAAGGAGATCGCGGCGAAGATCGGCTCGCGATCGTTCTCGAACGCCGAACTCGACACCCGCCTCAAGGCCGACATGGACGCGCTCAAGGCGCGTGCTTCGGCGAGCGAAGAGCAACTCAAGGCGCAGCTCGCGGACGTCCAGATCCAGGTGAAGGAACAGGAATTCAACCTTCGCAAGAAGGCCCTCACCGAGGTCCTCTTCGACATGGAGGCGCAGGCCCGGGGCATCACGCGAGACGCCCTCATCGCCCAGGAGATCAGCGCGAAGGCCGCGGTGGCCCCGGCGGACATCGACAAACTCTGGGAGGAAGTGAAGACCCGCGCGCAGGGCGCTTCCAAGGAGCAGGTGATGCCGCAGCTCCAGCAGATGGCCTCGGCCCGAAAAGCCGAGAGCCGGCTCGCGGTATTTCAGCGCGAACTCTTCAAGAAGCACAACGTGTCCTTCCTGGGCCTCCAGCCCGCGCGCAAGAAGGTGACCTTCCCCGACGACGCTCCGGTTCTCGGGCCGAAGGATGCGCCGATCACCATCGTCGAGTTCACTGACTACCAGTGCCCCTACTGCCAGCAGGCGCAGCAGTACGTCGACCGGGTGATGGCGACCTACAAGGATCAGGTCCGGCTCGTCTATCAGGAATTCCCCCTCGACTTCCACGGCCAGGCCAAACCCGCGGGGGTCGCCGCGCGATGCGCGGGAGAGCAGGGCCGCTTCTGGGAGATGCACTCGAGCCTCCTCCTCTCGCCCGGAACGTACGATGCCGCCGATCTGCAGCGCCGCGCGGCGACGCTTGGAATCGATGCGACGAAGTTCAACACCTGCGTCGGGTCCGGCAAGTACGACCCGGTCATTGAAAAAGCGATCGCCAACGGCCGTTCGGTCGGCGTGACCGGCACGCCCACATTCTTCCTGAACGGCCGATCGTTCTCGGGCGCGCAGCCCTTCGAGGTCTTCGAGCGCATGATCGAAGAGGAACTCGCGATGGCGGGCTCGAAGAGCGCCAACAACTAGGAGCCTGCGCAGCAGGATGGGCTCCTGGCCCCCAAGGGGCGGCTTCGCGCTCCACCAGACGGCGGACCGCCAAAGTGTCGAAGGGACTAGCCCAGGCCGAATTCAGCCGCCACAAATCCTCTTTCAACGTTTACAATCCGCCCGCCTCACCTTGCTGAAGAGGAGCGGGGCGTTTCGCGCACATGGTGTTTAGGAGCTCATAAAGAGTTGGCACAACAGACAGACCTTCGGGCTTGGACGATCAAAGACGCTTCCGAGCTCTATAACGTGGACGGATGGGGCAAGGATTTCTTCTCCATCAACGATGCGGGCCACGTTCAGGTGACGCCCCAGGGAGTCGGGAAAGGCGCCATCGATCTCAAGGACCTGGTCGAGGATCTGAAGAGCCGGGGCTGCAACCTCCCCATCCTGATCCGCTTCTCCGACATCCTCAAGTTCCGGATCGAGCAGCTCTTCGGCGCGTTTGGCGCCGCCATCGCCGAGCACGACTACAAGGGGCGGTTCCGCGGGGTCTACCCGATCAAGGTGAACCAGCAGCGTCACGTGGTCGAGGAACTCGTGGAATACGGCGCCCCCCATGGCCTCGGCATCGAAGCGGGCAGCAAGCCCGAACTCCTCGTCGCCCTCGCCCTGCACGAAAACCCCGACGCCTACATCCTCTGCAACGGTTACAAGGACAAGGCGTACATTGAAACCGCCCTGCTCGCTCAGAAACTCGGCCGTCAGGTGATCATCACCGTCGACCGGGCCCAGGAAATCGACACCATCCTCGCCTGTTCGCGCGAGCTCGACATCCGCCCGGTGATCGGCGTGCGCGCCCGGCTCTCCACCAAGGGGGCCGGCAAGTGGGTGGAGTCGACGGGCGATCGTTCGAAGTTCGGCCTCACCACCGGCGAGATGGTGGATACGGTCGAGAAGCTCAAGCGCGAGGGCATGCTCGATTGCCTCCAGCTTCTCCACTTCCACATCGGTTCCCAGATCACGGCGATCCGCGCCCATCGCGACGCGATGCGTGAAGCCTCGCGCATCTTCGTCGAGCTTCATCTGATGGGCGCCAACATGCGGGTCATCGACTGCGGCGGGGGCCTCGGCGTCGATTACGACGGCAGCCAGACCAACTTCCACAGTTCCGTCAACTACACCCTCGCCGAATACGCCCGCGACATCGTTTCGGAGATCAGCGAGGCCTGCACCGCCAAGAACGTTCCGCATCCGGACATCGTGACGGAATCGGGCCGGGCGCTGGTGGCGCATCACTCGGTGCTGGTCTTCAATGTCCTGGGCTCGAACGAAATCCTCACCGCCCAGACGCCCCAGCTCGTGGGTTCGGACGAACATCGAATCATCCAGCAGCTCTATGAGACGTACATGAACGTCTCGGTCAAGAACTTCCAGGAGAGCTATCACGATGCCCTGCAGCTCAAGGAAGAGGCGGTTTCGGCCTTTACCCTGAGCGTTCTCGGGCTTCGCGAGCGCGCGCGCGTGGAGCAGCTCTTCTGGGCGGTGTGCGAACGCATCCTCAAGATCGTGCGCGACCTTCCCTACGTTCCCGACGACCTCGAGGGCCTCGAGAAGCAGCTCACCGACACCTACTACTGCAACTTCTCTCTGTTCCAGTCCATGCCCGATCACTGGGCGGTGAACCAGCTCTTCCCCGCCATGCCCATCGAGCGTCTCGATCAGCAGCCGACGCGTCAAGCCATCCTGGCCGACCTCACGTGCGACTCCGACGGCAAGATTGACAAGTTCATCGACCTGCGGGACGTGAAGCATTTCCTGCCCCT
>CAZBTT010000116.1:0-11332 GCA_964494295.1 uncultured Acidobacteriota bacterium | reverse complement strand
GGCAAGGTGGTCCGACGCGACATCAAGGACGCCATCTCGATCGCTGGACTGTATCTCACGACCGAGGCCGTTGTGGCCGTGATCCCCGAGAAGAAGTCCGCGATGCCCGCAGGCGGCCCCGGCGGCCCCGGCGGCATGGGTATGGACGATTATTGATGCCACGCCCCCGTCGCTTCGGGGTTTCGTAAGAAGCGGCCTCTTCGGAGGCCGCTTCTCCTTTCTTTTTCATCTTCCTTACATTCTTCCGACTCGTCTTTCCGACTTATTCAAGGCCTGCTACGTAGAATCATCTGGCACCCTTTACCTTGGGGTGTTTGAGGCAAACAGGCGTAACTTCATCCCACAAGGAACCGTTTCCGCGACGAACTGACAGACAAAGAGAGAGATAGAAGACGATGACATCCAGGTCCCGGGCAGTGGCGACGTTCTTCGCCGTGGCGATGGCCACGACGCTCCTCGCTGCGTTCTTCCAGTCCCAGATCCGGCGGCCCCAGACCGCCGAGGCGCGAGCCATCGAAGCCGCAGCCCCCATGGCGACGCCGGCGAACGGAACTCCGCTCACCCTGGATACGTTCCGCAACATCGTCAAGGCCAAGAACGCCGGGGTCGTGAACATCACGATCTCCAGCAAGCCCAAAGCCAGCCGCGGCAGCCGCCAGCTCCCGTTCCCCTTCTTTCAGGACGACGACCCTCTCGGCCCGAATCAGCCCAACCAGCGTTCGGGCGGCTCCGGCTTCATCATCGACGCGGACGGTACCATCCTTACCAACCGGCACGTCGTCGACGAGGCGGACCAGATCAACGTCACCCTCGACAATGGCAAGCGTTACGACGCCAAGGTTCTTGGCAAGGACGCTCGCACCGACATCGCGGTGATCAAGATCGAGCCCAAGGAGACCCTCACCGTTCTCGAACTCGGCGACTCCGAAGCCGCGGAAGTGGGCGACTGGGTCATGGCCATCGGCAGCCCCTTCGGCCTTGGCAACAGCCTCAGCGTGGGCGTGGTGTCCGGCAAGGGCAACGTTTCACGCAACATCAGCCTTGGCCAGCAGGGCACCGGCATCGACATGCTTCAGACCGACGCCGCCATCAACCCCGGCAACTCAGGGGGCCCGCTTCTGAACACGCAGGGCAGGGTCATCGGCATCAACACGCTGATCATCACGCAGGGCCTCGCCCAGAACGCCGGCGTTGGCTTCTCCGTGCCCATCAACACGGTGAAGGCGATTCTTCCCCAGCTCAAGTCGAAGGGCAAGGTCATCCGCGGGTGGCTGGGCGTGTCGATCCAGAGCGCGTCTGAAGACATGGCGCTCACCTACGGGCGCAGTACGGCCCAGGGCGTGGTCGTGAGTGACGTCACGAAGGACAGCCCCGCCGACAAGGCCGGCATAGAGCTCGAGGACTACATTTACGAGGTCGATGGCCGACTTGTCACCAACAACTCGTCGCTCACGAACTACATCGCCTCGCTGCCTCCCGGCACCACCGTGACCCTCAAGCTGATTCGCGAGCGCACCGAAAAGAGCGTTCGCATCACCCTCGGCACCTTCCCCGACGGCGACGTCCAGGCCGCTTCGAACGACCGCGACGACGACGCCGATTCCGAGGAGAAGGCCGCGACCAATCTCGGCTTCGAACTCCAGACGCTGTCTCCCAGCCTCCGCGAGCGGATGGATCTGCCCGACGGCGTTCGGTGCGTGGTTGTGCGGTCCGTCGAGGCGGGCGGCGCCGCTGAACTCGCGGGCCTCGCCCGCGGCGACGTGATCCTGATGGTCTCGGGCGAAGAAGTTTCGTCGGTGAAGGAGTTCAACGCCGCGGTTCGCAAGGCCGCGTCCGCCAAAGTCGCGCGCCTTCGCGTGCGCCGGGGCGAGACCGTCATCGTCATGGGCCTTCGGCTAGACCGCTAAAGCCCGGAGAACAAGCATCGATAGACCGCATCTGCCGCATCACAGACCGATCAAGAAGGGAGTTCCCGCATGTCCGATCCAATAGAAAACCAGCCGCCTGACTTCGAGTCCGGGGGTTTCTCTCAGTCGTCCCTGTCGGATCTGCCCTCCGAAATCGCCATCCTTCCGCTTCGCGACACGGTTCTCTTTCCCGAAGCCGTTCTCCCGCTCGCGGTCGCCCGTGATGCGTCCGTCACCCTCGTGAACGATGCGGTGCGTCAGCAGCGCACCATCGGCGTGCTCACCCAGAAGGAAGCCGGGGTCGACGATCCCGTCGAGGCCGATCTCTTCGCCATCGGCACCCTGACCCACATCCACAAGATGTTCAAGTTCCCGGACGGCACCCTGCGTCTGGTCGTCCAGGGCGTGGGCCGGTTCAAAGTCCTCGAGATCACGCAGTACCGGCCCTACATCAAGGCCCGTATCGAGGTCCTCAAGGACACGGACACGGCGGACAAGCAGGTCGAGGTGAAAGCGCTCGCCCAGGCCGCGCTTTCGATGTTCCAGAAGGCGGTCGATCTCACTCCGAACCTGCCCGATGAACTCAAGAACATGGCGGCCCGCACCACGAATCCGAGTCACCTCGCCGACTTCATCGCGTCGTCCCTGCCCTCGCTCACCAGCGCGCAGCGCCAGGAGCTGCTCGAAGTGCTCTCCGTCCACGAGCGGCTCGAGCGGGTCAACCGCCTCCTCGCCAAGGACCTCGAAGTGCTCGAGGTCGGTTCGAAGATCCAGAACCAGGTGAAGACCGAGCTGCAGAAGAACCAGCGCGAGTACTACCTGCGCGAGCAGATGAAGGCCATCCAGAAGGAACTGGGCGACGGCGACGATCAGCAGCGCGAGATCTCCGAGCTTCGCGAGAAGATCGAGAAGGCGGAGATGACCGAGGAGGCGAAGAAGGAAGCCCTTCGCGAACTCGATCGCCTCACCCGCATGCCCCAGGCCGCGGCCGAGTACACGGTCACCCGCACCTACATCGACTGGCTGGTGAGCCTGCCCTGGAACAAGCGTTCCGAGGTGGAACTCGACATTCAGAAGGCGAAGGATGTCCTCGACGCCGATCACTACGGCCTCGAGAAGGTGAAAGACCGCATTCTCGAGTACCTCGCGGTCAAGAAGATGAAGCCGGACGTCAAGGGTCCCATCCTCTGCTTCGTCGGCCCTCCCGGCGTGGGTAAGACCTCGCTCGGCAAGTCCATCGCGTCAGCCATGGGCCGCAAGTTCCACCGGATGTCCTTCGGTGGCATGCGCGACGAGGCGGAGATCCGCGGTCATCGCCGCACCTATATCGGCGCCCTCCCCGGCCAGATCATCCAGGGCCTGCGCCGCTGCGAGAGCAAGAACCCCGTGTTCATGCTCGACGAAGTCGACAAGCTCGGTCACGACTTCCGCGGCGACCCCGCGGCCGCCCTGCTCGAAGTACTCGACCCGGAGCAGAACAACAGCTTCAAGGATCACTACCTTGACGTCGCGTTCGACCTCTCGGAGATCGTCTTCATCACCACCGCGAACGTGCTGGACACCATCCCGCCCGCGCTCCGCGACCGCATGGAAGTCATCCGCCTCGCCGGTTACACCGAGGAGGAGAAGCACCAGATCGTCCGCCGGCACATCATCCCGAAACAGCTCGAGAACCATGGCTTGACGGTCGAGCAGATCGCCTTCGGCGACGACTCGATCACCAAGCTGATCCGCGAGTACACGCGGGAAGCGGGCCTGCGCAACGTCGAGCGCGAGACCGCGAGCATCATCCGCAAAGTGGCGCGCAAGCGCGCGGAAGGCGTCACCGAGATCATCGCCATCACCCCGGAGAAGGTCGAGGAGTTCCTCGGCGCGCCGTTCTTCGAGAAGGGCGAGATCGAGGAGCGGGCCCTCATCCCCGGCGTCGCTCTCGGCCTGTCGTGGACGCCCTCGGGCGGCGACGTGCTGTTCATCGAGGCCTCGCAGATGTGGGGCGAGAAGGGCCTCACCATCACCGGCCAGCTCGGCGATGTCATGAAGGAGAGCGCCACGGCCGCGTTGTCGTGGGTGCGTTCGAACGCGCGTCGTCTCGGCATCGAGGATTCGTTCTTCGAGCGCGTGGACATCCATCTCCACGTGCCCGAAGGCGCCATCCCGAAGGACGGTCCGTCCGCCGGCATCACCCTCGTGACCGCGATCGTCTCGCTGCTGCTCGGACGTCCGGTGAAGAAGGGTCTCGCCATGACCGGCGAGATCACGCTCTCCGGCCGCATTCTCCCCGTGGGTGGCATCAAGGAAAAGGTGCTCGCCGCGCATCGCCTGGGCATGAAGGAAATCCTCCTGCCCAAGCGGAACGAAAAGCAGGTCAAGGAAGAGCTGCCGGAGAATGTGCGGAAAGACCTCACGTTCCACTTGGTGGGCTCGATCGAAGATGCCTTGCAGATCACCATCGGCCCGCGCGACCCCATCGACAAGCCCATAGTCCCGATCGCGTTCATCCCCCAAGCGGCCAACTGACCCGGCCCGCCTGACGCGAAGCCGGGTCATCCCGAGGGCACGAAGTTAGGTCTCCGCCCGAGGGATCTCACCGCTGACTCAACCTCCCAGCCCGGTCAAGAGACCGGGCTGGTGTCGTTTGGACGGGATGCCGAGACGATTTGACGGCATGCGGCCGGGGGCGTAAAAGACCCGCATCCCTGCGTTCACGTGAGTCCTTGTCGTCGGAGGCGGCCGCGATGAAGCGAACCCGTGCTTTGTGCTTGACGTCTCGCTCGCGAAGTTTCGCGCACTGGGGGACGATGCGCCCAGGCGCCCCAGCGCCGAGAATTTGCCCGCTTGCGGACGTCTACTCCGGGAGAACGCCGCCGATGATCAGGAGTGAATCATGAAGGATGCCATTCCGACCCTGTCTCCGGGCGCAAACCGCCCCCCCGAGGTCCGCGACCCTGCGATGTCGAAGGCTTGGAAGGCTCTGATCTCCCTTGCCGTCCTCTTGACGGCTCTCATGCCTAGTGCGGCAAGGGCCCAGGACACCGCCGCCCCGACCCTCGTCGAGTTTGCGTTCAGTCCGAGTTCCATCGACGTAACGTCGACCGCGCAGAACGTGACGGTGACGCTACGGGCGACGGACGATCTGTCCGGTTTTTACTACGGCCTGGTGTACTTCCGCAGTCCAAGTAGCGCCCAGGTCCAGCAGGGCTTCATTCAGTCGCGCATCTCGGGAACCGCCTTGGACGGGGTGTACCAAACGACGATGTCCTTCCCCCCTTTCATAGAAGCGGGTGCCTGGAACGTGAATGCGGTCTACCTTTATGACAACGCTGGAAACTACCGTGTCCTGACGACTGGCGACCTTGGGAGCGCCGGCTTCCCAACATCACTGAACGTTACGAGTGTTCAGGATCTTGCCGCCCCGCAACCGGTCGAATTCGCGTTCAGTCCGAGTTCCATCGACGTAACGTCGACCGCGCAGAACGTGACGGTGACGCTACGGGCGACGGACGATCTGTCCGGTTTTTACTACGGCCTGGTGTACTTCCGCAGTCCAAGTAGCGCCCAGGTCCAGCAGGGCTTCATTCAGTCGCGCATCTCGGGAACCGCCTTGGACGGGGTGTACCAAACGACGATGTCCTTCCCCCCTTTCATAGAGTTGGGCGCCTGGAACGTGAATGCGGTCTACCTCTATGACAACGCTGGAAACTACCGTGTCCTGACGACCGGCGACCTGACGTCCGCTGGCTTTTCCACCACACTCCTTGTCGGCGACCTGGACGCCGACGATGACGGGATTCCGAACGCCTCGGACAACTGCCCGATTGTGCCGAATCCCGATCAGGCTGATACCGATGGCGATGGCATCGGCGATGCGTGCGACCCCGCCACCGTGCCCGATCCTCCCACCATCGGTACCGCTACCGCAGGCGATGGCTCCGCGATCGCGGCGTTCACCGCTCCGTCAAACAACGGGGGTTCGCCCATCACGCAGTACACCGCCACCTGCGGAACCCAGAGCAACGCGGGAGCGCCGCCGCAGATCACCGTCAGCGGGCTGACGAACGGCGTGGCCGTGACGTGCACCGTGATCGCCACGAACGCCATCGGAGACAGCGCTCCGTCCGATCCGTCGAACAGCGTCACGCCCCAGGCGCCGGTCCCGCCGACCTTCGAAAAGCTACACGACTTCGCGACCGCGAACGGCATCAACCCACGAGCGGCCTTGGCCGCGTCGTCAACGAACGGCCACCTGTACGGGACCACGGAGAACGGCGGCACCTCCGGCCTCGGCAGCATCTTCAGCATCGATCAGGACGGAACGGCGCTCGTGAAGCGCCACGACTTCGACGGTCCGAATGGCGCTCATCCCCGCGCGCGGCTGACCGACGTCGGCGGTGTTCTTTACGGCACCACGTACCAGGGCGGGGATAACGGCCTCGGCGCCATCTTCAGCATCAACCCCGACGGCACGGGTTTTACCAAGCGTCATGACTTCGACGACGCCAACGGCGCCAATCCCCAATCCGGTCTGGTGGCCTCCGGGACCGTCCTCTATGGCATGACTCAGGGCGGCGGTGCGAATGGCTACGGCACTCTCTTCAGCATTAACGCCGATGGCACGGGCTTCAACAAGCTTCACGACTTCGACTGGGCCGAGGGTGTGTACCCTCAGGGCGACCTCCTCCTGTCGGGCGGTGTCCTGTACGGGACAACCGCCGACGGCGGGGCATCGGGGTTCGCCACCCTCTTCCGGATCAACACGGATGGCACCGGCTTCGCGAAGATCCACGACTTCGATGGCGCCAATGGCGAGTACCCGCAGGCCGGCCTGACGCACTCCGGAGGCGTTCTCCGCGGCACGACCCTCAGCGGAGGAATCGCCGATCGGGGCACGGCCTTCCGGATCAATACGGACGGCACCGGCTTCGCCAAGGTTCATGATTTCGACCAGCCGGGAGGGCGTTTCTCCTACTCAGGCCTGAGTCGAGTCGGCAGTTTCTTCTTCGGCACCACCCTCAACGGAGGCTCGTCCGGCGTGGGTGTCGTTTACAGCATGCGCGGCAACGGGGAGGCCTTCACCAAGGTACATGACTTCGATGGGCCAAACGGCGACCGTGCCTATGCGGAGCTGATGTGGAGTGGTGACTACCTGTACGGCACGACCTATCAGGGCGGCCTGAACGGCGGTGGTGTGGTGTTCCGGATATGGCTGGGACCGGACCAGGATGCAGACGCCTATCCCGATCTCGTCGACAACTGTCCGGTCTGGGCGAACGACCAGACGGACACGGATGGCGACGGGATCGGGGATGCCTGCGACACCGTCGAGACCGTTCCCGACCCTCCGACCATCGGCCTCGCGAGCGCAGGTGATGGGGCAGTCCTCGTCACCTTCACGCCTCCCGCGAACGATGGCGGCTCGTCCATAACCGGATACACCGCGACCTGCGGTACCGAAAGCAACACCGGGGGCGCTTCCCCCATTCTGGTGAGCGGTCTGACCAACGGAGTCGCGGTCACCTGTATGGTCATCGCCACGAATGCGATAGGCGATAGCGCGCCCTCCGCCGCGTCGAACAGCGTCACGCCGCGCGCCGTCATCGGACCCGTCTTCACGTCGACCGTTGCCCTCCCCGCGGGAACCAACCCGCACGCGATAGCGGTTGGCGACTTCAACGGGGATGGGAAGCAGGACCTGGCGACCGCGAACCAGACCAGCAACGATGTGTCGATCTTCTCGGGTGATGGTTTGGGAGGGTTTGGCGCCGCGAACAACTTCACTGTGGGAACCGCCCCGTTCTCGCTGGTGGTCAGCGACTTCAATAGGGACGGGAAGCAGGATCTGGCCGTGGCGAACCGGAACTCTCACAACGTCTCGATCCTGGCGGGAGACGGTATTGGCGGATTTGCCTCCGTGGTCAACTTCGGTGTGGGCACCAACCCGCGTTCCGTAGCGGCGGGCGACTTCAACCGCGACGGGAAGACGGATCTGGCGGTGGCGAACAGCAACAGCAACAACGTCTCGGTTCTCTCCGGTGATGGTCTCGGCGGTTTTGCGGCCGCGGTCAACTTCAGTGTCGGGACCTTCCCGCAGGCAGTGGCGGTGGGCGACTTCAACGGGGACGGGAAGCAGGATCTGGCCGTGGCGAACTACAACAGCGCCAACGTGTCGATTCTTGTGGGTGATGGTCTGGGCGCGTTCGCTCCCGCGATCAATTACAGCGTAGGAGCCAACCCGTACTCGGTGGCGGTGGGCGACTTCAACGGGGACGGGAGCCAGGATCTGGCGGCGGCGAACCGGGGCGCCAGCAGCGTCTCGATTCTGGCGGGCGATGGCCTTGGCGGTTTCGCGGCCGCGGCCGACTTCGGCACGGAAACCGAACCGATTTCGGTGGCCGTGGACGACTTCAACGGGGACGCGAGGCAGGATCTGGCGGTTGCGAACTTCGGCAGCGCCAGCGTCTCGGTTCTTTCGGGCGACGGTTTGGGCGGTTTTGCGCCGGCGGTCAGTCTTGCTATGGGTACCGGCCCGATTCTGGTCGCGACGGGTGACTTCAACCGGGACGGGAAACAGGATCTGGCGGTAGCGAACTTCAACAGCCACGACGTCTCGGTCGGCCTGAACGCGACGCCCATTACCCCGGGCTCGCTGGGCGTTGCCACGCAATACGCGGTGGGAGTCGGCCCCCGCTCCGTGACCGTGCATGATTGGAACCGCGACGGCCGTCCCGACCTCGCGACTCCGGACAACACCGACAACGCGGTGTCAGTCCGACTCGGTGACGGGTCCGGTTCTCTCACCGGAACGACGACTCTGGCCACCGGGACAGGTCCGGCGTTCATCGCCGCGGGTGACTTCAATCGCGACGGGCGTCCCGACATGGCGGCCACGAACTTCCTCAGCGACACCGTGTCCGTTTTCCTTGGAGACGGTGCGGGCGGATTCGGCAGCGCAAGCGATTTTGCGACCGGCAGTCTGCCCGGCCCGATCCTCGCCGCGGACTTCAACCGAGACGGACGACTCGATCTGGCGATCGGCAACGTGGGCAGCGACATGGGGACCGACGATGTGTCGATCCTGCTGGGCGACGGACTTGGCGGCTTTGGGTCGGCAACGCATTTTGCATCCGGCTTCGTTCCGCGAGGACTCGATGTGGGCGACCTGAACCTTGACGGGAGGCCGGACCTCGTTGTGGCCAATCAGGGAGGAGACGTGTCTGTTCTTTTCGGAGACGGTTTCGGAGGGTTCGCCGCGCCAGCCTCGTTCGCGACCGGGCCATTCTCGTTCTCGGCTGCCATCGCCGACTTCAATCGCGACGGCAAGCCTGATGTCGTCGTGGTGAACCGAAACGCAAACAACGTGACGGTTCTCATGGGCAACGGCTCCGGTGGTCTCTCGACGCCGACGGCCTACTCCGTTGGAACGACACCTCAGTCGGTCGTGGTCGCTGACCTCAATGTCGATGGGGCGAAGGACCTCGTCGTGTCGAACCAGAGCGACAACACGGTCTCGATACTCCATGGGGACGGCGCGGGTGGGTTTGCCCCGGCCATCAACTTCGGAGTTGGATCCGGCCCCAGGGGCGCCGAAGTGGGTGACTTCAACCGCGATGGCAGCCCGGATGTGGCCACCGCTGACTTCCTCGGCAACAGTGTGTCCGTGCTTCTCTTCACGCCATTCCCGGGGACCGTGCCCGACGCGCCGACGATCGGCGTCGCTTCAGCAGGCGACGGGACCGTATCGGTGGCGTTCATGCCTCCCGGCAACGACGGAGGCTCCGCGATCACAGGCTACACCGCGACCTGCGCGTCATACAGCGCGACCGGCGGCGCGTCGCCCATCCCGGTGAGCGTCCCGAACGGCGTCACCGTGACCTGCACGGTCCGCGCCACGAATGCGCTGGGTGACAGCGCGGAATCCGCGGCCTCGAACAGCGCCACGCCTTCGACGTTGAGCCTGGCCGTGAACGCCAGCTCGATCTCCGAGGGCAACACCGGCACGAAGGCCGCGACCCTGTCGATCACGCGCACCGGCGGCACCGCGGCGGTGACCTTCGATTGGGCGATTGCCGGCGCCGGCGCCGCGGATGGAACGGCCACACTGGCGGACGCGGACTACGTCCCGGCCAGCGGCACGTTCGTATTCCCGGCGGGCGGAGCCAACACCCGGACCTTCTCCATGACGGGCGTGATCGTGGGCGACACCCGGCACGAAAC
Source organism: uncultured Acidobacteriota bacterium (assembly GCA_964494295.1). GTDB lineage: Bacteria > Acidobacteriota > Vicinamibacteria > Fen-336 > JAGNNV01 > JAGNNV01. The sequence continues at coordinate 1,214 of CAZBTT010000116.1, read as the reverse complement.
GAACGAAACGCTGTCGGTGACCATCTCCAGGCCCGATGGCGGACCTGTCGGCACCCCCTCGAACACCTTGACCATCACCAACGATGACGCGATGCCCGCGGTCTCGGTCACCGGGGCGGCAAGCCAGGCCGAGGGGACGACCCCCTTCGTCTTCACCGCGAGCCTGAACCGAGCCAGCTACCAGACCGTGACGGTGGACATCTCGGCCGCGCCAAGCGGGGCGTTTCCTGCCTCCTCCCCGGCGGACTTCAATTCGACGTCGGCCACGCTGACCTTCCCGCCCGGGGCCCTGACCGCGACCGCCGCATTCAACGTGTCGGTGGTCAACGACACCGTCGACGAGAACAACGAGACGTTCACGGTCGCTCTGAGCAATCCCACCAACGCGACCCTGGGAACGGCCACGCGAATCGCCACGATCGCCGACAATGACGCGGCCCCCGTCGTGTCGGTCAGTTCGGTTTCACTGGCGGAAGGGAATTCGGGGTCGTCCGCCGCCGGCTTCTCGGTCACTTTGTCCGCTGTGAGCGAGAAAACGGTGACGGTCATGTACGACACCCTGGATCAGACCGCAACCGCGGGAAGCGGAGACTACGTGGCGATCGCTCTCACCCCGCTCACCTTCCTGCCCGGCGAGTCGAGCAAGCCGGTGTCGGTGACCGTAAACGGCGACATCCTGAGCGAGGCCAATGAGACCTTCCGAGTGCGCCTTTCAAGCCCGACCAACGGGAGCGTGGCCGCCGGCGGCGGAATCGGGACGATCTCCGATGACGACCTCCTGCCGACCCTTTCAATCGACGACGTGAGCGTCACGGAGACGGACGCTCCCGGTGTGAGCGCTGTGTTCACAGTGACCCTGAGCCCGGCGAGCGGCCAGACTGTGACCATCGTGGCGGCGATGCTGGGAGGCACGGCGACCTCAAGCGACTATACGAACCCTGGAGGCAAGACCCTTACTTTCCTCGCTGGGGAGACGACGAAGACCTACACTGTGCCCATTACCGGGGATCTCCGCGATGAGACGACGGAGAACTTCACCGTCAACCTCAGCGGCGGGAACGGAAAGGCCGCGGTCTCGGACGGCTCCGGACTTGGGACGATCACGGACAACGATCCGCCTCCGGACATCACGATCAGTGATGTGACCGCGAGCGCTGCCGCGGGTGCAACCACCTTCACCTTCACGATAGGCCTATCCGCGCCGAGTGGAAAGA
>CAZBTT010000115.1:1000-11377 GCA_964494295.1 uncultured Acidobacteriota bacterium | reverse complement strand
CGCTCGAAGTCAGGCGTACCGCGGAATTGGCGGGGACGAAGCGGTTCGGGGCGGCGTCCGAGTTGTAGTTCTCGGTGGCGTTTGGCCCCACCGTGAATGTCCGGCTGCCGACGGAGTCGGTTGCGGTGATGGTGATCGTGTTGACGGGGTCCGGATTGAACAAATACAGGTTCATCGGCCGATTTCCGTTCACCGCCGCATCGTCGCCGAGCGAGGGAATCAGGTAGTCGTTGCCGTGAAGGAGGTCCGGGAGGATCGGGAAGATGTCGGTCGAGTAGTTCCCGTCACCGCCGGTGTGGATCATCCTGGCGAGGGGGCCGGTGGTCGCGATCTTGGTGCCGGAGTTGATTCGAATGAACGGCGCGAGCGTGGCGTCGTCGATCAGGCCGTTCGGGCAGGCGGGATTGCGGTGCAGCCGCGGTTCGTGTAGTGCTGCCCCTGGTTGAGGGTGAACGACACGGTGCCGCCGCCCGCGCCTGGGCTCGTGATGGTGACGCTGGTGTTGTCTTGAAACGCGACGATGTCGATGTCGACATACTGGAAGATGTTGTACAGGGTGTTGCTGACCGTGAACAGATTCTCGCCCGCGGGAATCGAATACGAGGTCGCGTTCGCGTAGGCCTGCCGCGAGAGCACTTCCACCGAGCCGCCGATGAAGTTCGACTGCGGATCCTGGTTGTGGATCAGCGACAGGGGACCGCCGCTCGATGCGATCCGGTCACCGCCATCCCAGTGGAGCGCGGCGGCGTTACGCGGCAGGGGGACGGTCGGCGAATCGAGCGTGACCGCGGTGCCGTCGAAAAGCGCGTCGTCATGGGCCGCGTTCCCGTCGCAGGGGGCGACCCGGGGATCGTTGGTGAAGTCGCAGGCCCGGCCGTTCGAAAGGTCTCCGTCGCCCAGGACCATGGTCGACCGCCGCACCCTGGTGATCGTGTTGTCGGTGATCGCGCCAAGGGCGGCGTGCACCTGGTAGGTGAACGTGTTGGCCCCGGTCACGGTGATCAGGAACGCGCCGTTGTAGCCGGCCGGGGCGCCCGCGGCGATGACCACGACGTTCCCCGTCGCGAAGCCGTGGCCCGCCGAAGTGACCGTCACCGTCGTCCCGGCACGCGCGATCGTTCCCGCGACCGCGGCGCCGAAGGTGGCCTGAGTCGCGGAAGGGAAGAGGATGTTCGACGAGTTGAGGCCAACGTCGAGACCGTCCTCCCAGTGATCGTAGAAAACCTGTTGCCCGGCCGACGAGGAGACCATGCTGACCACGGAGTGCGTCGAGTTCGTCCCGAGCGGACCCCCTTCAGCGGTCGCGACCCGCTCCATCATGTTGTACACATGCGACTCGCGGCCGATGACGTAGTACTCCTGGAAGCCGGCGGCCTGCGCATGCGCCGCTGCCACGGTCACGAACTGCATCACGGCCAGCAGGCCGGCGAGCGTGAGCAGACGGTTCGGCGATAGGGAGTGTCGGGATCTCATCAACTGCTGCCTTGGGCGAAAAATGCGCTGGTGAGCGCGTCGCGGAATTATCGCGGAATTGCGAACGAAAGGCTTTCGGGAAGGCCCAAGGTTAGCAAGCCCGCAACCCAGGCGGTTGTGGTGCTCGTCACCCCCTCGCCTCCCTTCTCGGAGCGTCCAGGCTGCTTCGAAGTCGAGTGGCCTCCGTCTCGGCGGTGAGGGGTTCGGCAAACGGCCGGATCGCGGCGACCCCCGAGGCTCCGCATCCAATGAGATCTGAGGCGTTTAGCGCGGTAACCCCGCCAACCGCGATAACCCGAATGTCCACACCGCGAAGGACGGCGCGAAGGCCGGACGTGCCCAGGAAGTGGGCGCCCTTGCCGGGCGTGTCGAAAACCGGTCCCAGAATCGCGAAGTCCGCGCCTTCCGCGGCGGCCTGTTCAAGGCCCAGCCGATCGTGGCGAGAGACCGAAACACCCAGGCCCGGGAACGCGCGGCGCACCGCCCGCGGATCCAGGCCGGATTCCGGCAGGTGGACCCCGGCCGCCCCGGCACGCTCGGCAATGTCGGGGCGGGAATTCACGATCACTCTTCCGGCATCGCCGACTTCCGTGATGACCTCGCGGACCAACCGCATGAGCGCGCCCGACGACATCTGCTTCGCGCGCACCTGAACGAGATCGGCGCCTCCGCGGACGGCGCGTCCGGCGGCAATCGCACCGTGGGCGCCGACGATCGCCATCAGGATCGGGCGCGAGCTTCCGAGGATCTCGAGAAGACTCTCCCTCAACGAACCGCTACTCCTGACCTCTTCGAAAGATGAGGTGCGTCAAGTCGATAACCGCGGCAGCCAGGTTCACGAGGCCCAGGCCGGTCACCGCGCCCCGAAACCAGGGGGCGAGCAGAACTTCCCGAAGCATCGAGGATGTGGCGAGTGCCGGATGGTTTTCCCAAAGGGACGTCCATGGCGCGAGCACCAGCGTGGCGCCGACCATCAAGGAGCTGATGAACTGGATCAATCGAACCGCCACCACGTGGAATCTCTCGCTCGCCACGACGGGAGGGTTCAGGGGAACCGGGGACTCGGATCGGCTGCGATCAACGAGGTTCCGGTCAGGCCCGCGACTGGAGATCCCTCAGCTTGTCCGAGGCGTCGCGGAAGGTCGGATCTTCGCGAACCAGATCCTGGAAGGTGGCCGTCGCTTTCCCGAAGTCCCCCGCCGCTTCCCAGGCGACACCAAGGTCGTAGCGCAGGCCGCGGTATTCCTCGGGGGCCCGGCCCGGCACCTGCAGGCCGCGCTCATACCACTGCACGGCCACGTCGGCCATGCCCTTCTCCATGAAACAGATTCCGATCATGCTCGAACACTCGAGAGACCGTTTGGGGTCCTTCGCCGCGAGCTGGAATTCGGCGATCGCCTCGTCCACCAGGCCCATTTCCTTGTAGGCGATGCCGAGGTTGTAGCGAGTGTCGTAATCGCCTTCGGCAAGCTGGGAATCGACGCCCTTCTTGAACTCGTTGAAGACATCCTGAAGGCCCTGGTCTTCGAAGCTCGACGACCTCGAGGTGTCGGCGGGAACCTCCTCGAGCGCGGGCTGAGCGTCGAAGAGGGCGGACAGTTCGGCCCCGAGGTCGATGCCGCCGGACTCTTCGACGGGCGCCGCGTCGGCGACCCGCATGTTGACGGCCGCCGGGGTTTCGGCGGGGGGCGGCGGTGCGGGCAGATCGTCGAAGGAAAGACCGCTGAGGAGGTCGTTCTCCGAAGACGCGGCTTCGGGTTCGGGGGCAGGGGCGGGCTCCGCCTGACGCGGAGGAGCCGGCGGTGGCGCCGGCGGCGCGGGTGCTGGGGGCGCGGCTGGAGGCGGAGGCGGTTCGGGTGCGGCCCGAAGGTCGAGGCCCAGACTCGACGCGCGTTCCAGAAGGGCGGAGTTGCCGGGGAAACGCGTGATGGCATCGCGAAGCGCATCCTTGGCGTCGTCGACGAAACCGAGGGCGATGTAGGAATCGACTTCCTCCACCGCCTTTGCGATTTCCGGGTCCACCGCGGGGGCCCCGAGTGCGAAAGGCCGCTGAATGGACCCGGAGGCGAACTCGACATCGGGCCCGCGCTCTTCCGCCCCGGGAGCGGGTTCCGGCTCGCTCATATCTCCGAAGCCGGCCGCCATGGCTTCGGCGTTCTCGGCGGTCTGGCTGGCCGTCTCGGCGGGCTCCTCGGTCCCCAGCGACAGATCGGCCCCAAGGGACATCTCGGCCTCGGGCGGGACGGGCGCCGCCTCAGCCTCATCCTCCATGCCGACCTCGAGATTGAGGTCCTCCTCCTCGTCGGCGGGCGCAGCCTCGAGCGAGGGTGCCTGGGGCAGCTCGGGCAACTCGGGCTCGGCGGGCGCGTCGGCAAACGCTTCGAATGCTGGGGGCGTCGACTCGCCGAGCGAATCAAGGGAGAGTTCACCACCCCCTTCGAGCGAATCGACCTCAAGGGACGGCGCCTCGTCAGCCGCTTCGGGCGCGGCTTCGGCGGCAGAGGTGGAAATACCCGGCCACAGCGTCTCGGCTTCGTCGCCGAGCATCTTGGCCAGGCTCTCGTTGCCATCCTTGCCCGCGACGCCGGCAAGCCAGAGACACTCTCGCGCTGCCTCTTCGTAGCGCTCCGTCTCCTTGAAGATCTCCTTCTTCTCGAACCGTCCATCGAAGATGTTCGGAAACCGGACGAGCACCAGGTCGACCTGCTCCTCGGCCTTGTCGAGGAGACCGTACTTGCGGAAGACACGCGACTCCGCTAGGTGCTCTTCGATGAACTCCCGATCCGTGTTCGAGTCGGCGGAAACGCCGCGGGGACGGACGATAGCGCCGGTGTCGAACTCCAGACCTTCGAGGTCCGAGGACACTGCGGCGGCGGTCGGGGGCGGCAGCGTCATGTCGGCGGCCGCCTTCTTCTCGACCGCAACCTTCGCCGGGCCGGCGACGACCGGAGACGCCTTCTTCTTCCGGAGCGATTCGAGTCGCGCCTTGAACTGCTCGTTGTCCGGCTCGACCTCGACCAATTGCGACGCGGTGTCCTCGGCCGCGCGGTCGCTGCCGGCCGCGAGATGCGCCTCGAGGAGATTGTTGAGGGCCTGGACGATCGCGCGGTCGTTCCCGCGGACGCGAGCAACCTCGACCAGCTTCTGAAGGGTGCGGACGTGGTGGGGAGACCGGCTGGTGATCTGGAGCAGCAGGTTGGCGGCGCGATCCGCGTCCCGCTTCAGAAGGAGCTGTTCGACGAGGGGAATAACCGCCTCGAAGGCCTCATCGGCCCGGCCCTGAACCGCGTAGATCTGGACCAGGATGATGCGCGCCTCCTGGCTCGTCGGCGACCTCTCGAGGACGTTCTCGAGCGTGGACTGGGCGTCTGAAACCCGTTTCGCTCCAAGGTAAGCCTGCCCGAGCTGCATCATGCTCTCGGGCGAGGAATCCTGCGCCGTCACTTCCTCGAGGTACGCGATCGACTTCTCGTAGCTCCGTTGCGCGAGGTGCACGCGGCCGAGCTGGGCCTTCACCTTGATCCCCTGGTCGATCTTGAGGCCCTTTTCGAGAACCTGAATCGCCTCGGCGGGATGGCCCTTGAGATTCAGCTCCTCGGAGATAGCGATGTACTCGTCCACCGCCTTGGCCGTCGAACCTTCCTTGGTGTAGATGTCGGCCAGGCGCGAACGGGTCTTGAGGTCGGAGGAATCGATCTCGACCATCTTCCGCAGCGTCTCGGCCGCCTCTTTGAGGCGATTGCGCTTGAGCTGATCCTCGGCGACGATCTGATACTGGCCCTTCGCCTCCATGACGAGGCCCTGCTTGGCGTAGAGGTCGGCGAGTTTGGCGTAGGGCTCGACCACGGACGGGTCGAGCTTGTTGATCTTCTTCCAGATCGCGATGGCCTTGAGATGGAATCCGTCGCGCGCGTAGAACTCGGCGACCTTGGCGTATTCGTCGCCCGCCTCCCGCATCTTCCCGATCTTGGCGAAGAGATCCCCGATCTTGTTGATCGTGTTCCAGTCCCGAGGGTTGTCCTCGAGGAGCTGGCGATACAACGGGATCGCCTGATCGAGCTTCCCCGCCTTCTCAGCCTTCTCGGCTTCCTGGCGGGTCTTTATCGGATTGATCTTGGCCAATGGCGTTTGGGTTCGAGGAGCTCAGGTAGTTCTTGAAGTAATTCCCAGATTATCTACGGAGACGGGTCAAAAGAGCCACCCGGTACGCTCGATAAACGACTTCCGATGGAACGGCGACGGACCCAGACTCCTGAGGGCTTCGAGGTGCTCGGCGCTCCCGTAACCCTTGTTCTCCCTGAGACCGAAGCCCGGACAAACAGCGTCCAACTCCTCGATCATACTGTCTCTTAGAACCTTGGCAATGATCGAGGCGGCCGCGATCGACACGGAAAGTGCGTCGCCCTTCACGATCGCTTTCTGGGCCGTGCCCACGAGCGGCTCGTCGATGCCGTCCACGAGGACCAGGCGAGGCGCCACCTTGAGGCCTTCAACCGCACGACGAATCGCGAGGTGGGTCGCCATCCGGATGTTGAGCCGGTCGATCTCCTCGGCAGTGGCCATGCCGATCGACCAGGCGGCAGCGTGCGCCTTGATGCGCCCTGCCAGCTCGCTCCGCCTCTTCGCGGTGAGCTTCTTGGAATCGTTGAGGCCGGTCCAGTCGAAACCTTCGCCCAGAATCACCGCCCCGGCGACCACGGGTCCGAAAAGAGCGCCGCGCCCGACTTCATCAGCGCCCGCCACCGGAACCTCGGCGCGGGCTTTCGCTTCGCGCTCGAAATGGTCGTCGCAGGTATTCGCCGACGAACTCTCGGACGGGTCCTCCGCGCCGGACTCCGGAGCGGGCCTTTTGATCCTCTTGCGGCTCAAGCGATGTCCGCCTGGAGCCCGCGTTGGATGCTTAGGAAGCGGCCTCGGTGGCCTTGCCCTTGGCCTTCGCGGGCTTGTCGCGAAGCTCCTTGAGACGGAGCGCCTTGCCCTTGAGGTCGCGAACGAAGTAGAGCTTGGCGCGACGGACGTGGTGGCGCTTCAGCACTTCGATCTTGTCGACCGAGGGAGTGGAGAGCGGGAAGATGCGCTCCACACCTTCGCCGAAGGAGATCTTGCGCACGGTGATCGATCGCTTGACACCAGAGCCGCTCACGCCGATGACGAGGCCCTCGAAGATCTGGATGCGCTCGCGCTCCTGATCCTTGTCCTTCTTGGCCTTCGCGGTCTTCGCCTTCTGCTCCTCTTTGAGGATCGACTCGCGCACCTTGACGTGGACGCGTACGGTGGAGCCGGCGCGAAGCTCCGGGTGGATCTTCGGGTTGATGTTCTTTTCGATGGTGGCGATGGCGTTCATGGGAGTTCCTATGGGCGTTTCGAGAGCCGCGAAGTTTAGCTCAAACGCGGTGGTTTTGCCGCGTGGTCAGTCGCGGCTCAGATCGGGCCGCCGGGTCCGCGTGGCGAGTGCGGCTTCCTGTCGCCGCCATTTGAGGATAGCGGCGTGATCGCCTTTGAGCAGGACGTCTGGAACCTTGAGACCGCGGAAATCCGCGGGGCGGGTGTAGTGGGGATGGTCGAGGAGGTCGTTCTCGAAACTGTCCTGTTCGCTCGACTCGGCGTCCCCAAGCGCGCCCGGAATGAGCCGGACGCTGGCTTCGATGACCGCGAGGGCGGGGACTTCCCCACCCATGAGGACGAAATCGCCGAGACTCAGTTCTTCGGTGGCGAGACCGGTGCGGACTCGTTCGTCGATGCCTTCGTAGCGACCGCACAGCAGAACCAGCCGTTCGAGTTTCGAGTAGTCGCGGGCTTTTTTGTGGGTGAACTTCTCCCCGCGGGGCGAGAGGAGGACGATCGGCCGCTCGGGCGAGGCGCCTTCGGGCATGATGGCCTCGACCGCGCGGAAGAAGGGCTCCGCTCGCATCACCATTCCCGGGCCGCCGCCAAAAGGCGCATCGTCGACGCGCCGATGCCGATCGTCGGTGAACGTTCGCAGATCATGGGCAAACACCCCGGCGAGGCCCTGCTCGATCGCGCGCGCCACGATTCCGTGCCTCAGCGCCTCCCGGACCAGGTCAGGGAAGATCGTGATGACGTCGACACGGAGGCTCACGAGGAGACGGTTCCCGCGGCCTTGACCCGCATGAAGCCGCCCTTGACGTTGACCTCGATGATGAAGGCATCAACGAGGGGAAGGAGGGTTTCGCGGCCCTGCCCGTCGTGGATCATGAGAACGGGCGTGGCGCCCGTCTCCCAGAGTTCGCTGACCGTTCCGATGGAGGCGCCCGACTCGACGCGCACATCGAGGCCACGAAGTTCGTGATGGTAGTAGGAGCCGTCGGGCAGCGGGGGGAGAGACGCTATCGGAATCCGAAGTTCGGCATTCCGCAGGGTTTCCGCCTGTTCGATGCTGGAGATCCCTTCAAACTGAATGACGAGCCGCGACTTGTGGGGGAACATCGAGACCACGCGCAGCTTCAGGTCGGCTCCCAAGGGTCGCGCGAGGCGAACTTCCTCGAGGGTGGCGAAGCGGGTCTCGTTGTCGGTGAGCGGCTCGACGACAACTTCCCCACGGATCCCGTGCGGTCGAAGGACGATACCGATGGTGACGCTGTCGGCCTCTTCCCTCGGGGACCGAGGAGCGATAGGTGAAGCGTTCACGACGGGGCTTTAGCTACAGACCGGAACTCCGGCCGAAGCTACGCCGCCAGCTTTTCGGCCTTCTTGTGGCCCTTGATCAGGCTGCGGACGGTATCGGAGGGCTGGGCGCCCTTCGAGATCCAGTAGGCGACGCGGTCGGACTTCAAAACCACCTTGCCGGGGTTCGCCCGGGGGTCGTAATGGCCGACGATCTCAACGAACTTCCCGTCTCTCCACGCGCGTGAATCAGCGACAACGACGCGGTAATACGGCTTCTTGGTGGTTCCGGTACGGCGCAAACGAATAGCGAGCATCCCCTAGTTTCTCCCGAAAAGGCCTTCTATGACAACCCGGGCATGCCAAATCGGGAGGCGAGCTTACGGAGCTTCGACCCCTTGGCGTTCTGCGCGGTCATCAGTTTCATCATTTTTCTGGTCTGCTCGTACTGTTTGAGCAAACGGTTCACATCTTCAACCTTGGTCCCACTCCCCATGGCCATGCGCTTGCGGCGCGACCCGGAAATGATCTCGGGACGCTCCCGCTCCTGGTGGGTCATCGAGTCGAGAATGGCGACGAACTTCTTCATCTCGCCCTCGCCCTGCGCCATCTGGTCGTCGTTGACCTTGGGCACACCCGGGATCATGCGCACGAGGTCGCCGATCTTTCCCATCTTGCGGACCTGTTTGAGCTGATCGCGGTAGTCCTCGAGGGAGAACTCGTTCTTCGCCATCTTGCCCGCGAGTTCGGCGGCCTTCTTCGGGTCGATCGATTCCTCGACCTTCTCGATGAGGCCCATGACGTCGCCCATGCCGAGAATCCGGCCGGCCATGCGCGAGGCGTCGAAGAGTTCGAAATCCTCCGGCTTCTCGCCCGTGCCCGCAAAGCGGATCGGGCAACCGGTCACCGAGGCGGCGGAAAGCGCGGAACCGCCGCGCGCGTCGCCGTCGAGTTTGGTGAGGACGATCCCCGTGATGCCGATCTGCGCCTGGAACGCGGAGGCGCTCGTAAGCGCGTCCTGACCGGTCATCGCGTCGGCCACGAAGAAGATCTCGGAAGGTTCGGCGAGAGCCTTCTGGGCCTTGAGTTCGGCCATCAGTTCTTCGTCGATATGCAGGCGCCCGGCGGTGTCGATGAGGAGAATGTCATAGCCCATCGAACGGCACTCCGCGATCGCCTTCTTCACGATCTCGAGCGGCGCGTCGGTCGGCGGCTGCATGAACTTCACGCCGATCTTGCCGGCGAGGATTCCGAGTTGCTCTCGGGCTGCGGGTCGCGCGACGTCGGTGGAGACCACGAGCGGATAGCGGCCGTTCTTCGAGAGGTACTTCGCGAGCTTCGAGGTGGTGGTGGTTTTGCCGGAGCCCTGAAGGCCGACCATCATGATGACGGTGGGCGTGCGCTTCGATTCCTTCAATCGCGGGGACGAGGCGCCGAGGAGCGCGATCATCTCGTCGCGGACGATCCGGACCACGGCCTGGCCCGGAGACAGGCTTCGCAGCACTTCCTGGCCAACCGCCTTCGCCCGCACCCGGTCGAGGAAGTCCTTGGTGACCTTGAGGTTCACGTCCGCCTCGAGGAGGGCCACGCGAATGTCCTTCATGGCAGCGTCGATGTCAGCCTCGGTCAGCGAGCCACGGCCACGGAGCGCCTTGAAGACGCCCTGCAGCTTGTCGGAAAGTGAATCGAACATCGTAAGAGAGCCGTGAAGTTTACCCTTCGACCGGACTTCAGTTCCAATCGTTTGAGATCGGGCTCAGGGCGAGCCGCCGCGGGGAGCTCAGCTTCGCATCAGGCCGGCGAGTTCTTTCAGGAGTTTGCATGCGACCACCGCAGTGACGCCATCGAGGTCGGACGCGGGCCGAAGCTCCACGATGTCCGCGCCGACCACCGGGCCCTGGACGCGATGCAGGACATGAATGACGTCCCGAACCGACAATCCGCCCGGTTCCCGGTGGGCGACGCCCGGCGCGAAGGCAGGGTCGAGCGCATCGAGGTCGATCGTGATGTAGGTCGGACCCTTGGGAATCGGCACGGTGGCGGGATCGAATGCGCTCATCTGGACCATCGTCACTTTGAACTTCTTCGCCTGTGCGGCCTGATGGGCGTTGAGGGTCCGGATTCCGACCTGAACCAGCCGTTTGGCGAGTCGCTCATCCATGATCCGCGCGAACGGACAGGCGTGAGAGAAGCGGTTGCCCTCGTACTCGTCGTAGAGATCCGGGTGGGCGTCGAAGTGCAGGATGTTCACCGGCCCGTGGGCGGCTGCGATCGCGCGCC